>CACIIZ010000005.1 GCA_902586855.1 uncultured Alphaproteobacteria bacterium
TTTGTTGACGACACAAAGGAATCCAAGTTTTTTCAGTTGATAAAAGTTTCGAACAGGTGCATCGGCTCCAAGAGTTTGCATCGCAGCATAAGCATTGCGTTCCCACCTTTTAGCAAGGTATTAGTTGCATTTATATCAATGATTTTTTCAGGAGAGTTTACTGTAGCTTATGCGGATAGCTTACCGCCGCTGCTAATAGGACTTTTCATAACCATTGTTGGAGGTGTTTTAATAGGCATTAGTATTGGGTTAGCAAGAAGTGCCGAATGGTTTATCATGCCATTGCTTATTATCTTCCAAACTGCTCCTGTTTCTGCCTTAATTCCTATGTTAACTTATATTTATGGCATAAGTGATACGTCTAAAGTGGTTGCTATAGTAATTTTAGGTATGCCACTTGTTGCACTCAACTCATATAAAGGTATTCAAGCCACAAACCCATCGCTGTTGGAAATGTCAAAAAGTTTTCTTGCTTCGCGGGCTAATACAATACTTTTTGTAATACTCCCATCTGCTCAAAAAATGATCTTTGCTGGATTGAGACTTGGTGTTTCAGGAGCCTTTATAGGGATTGTCTTGGCTGAATTGCTAATAACGCCAACAGGTATTGGGGACTTGATAACATACAACAGATTTATTGCACGTTATGATAAAATGTTTGCAACAATTGTATCGATACTTGCAATTGCTGCTTTGACTCTGAGCCTAATGCGTTTCTTTGAAGACTGGCTTTTTCCATCAGAGAAGAATAAATGAATATTTGGGAGCTAAGATAATGAGAAGTGGAAGCAGTTTGACGGATATAATTTTAAATACTGAAGATATTGGGGTAACATACCAAGAAACCATCATCGCACTGAAAAGCGTCTCATTAGATATACCAGCAGGAAAACTGACTGCGATTTTAGGTCCAAGTGGATGTGGAAAAACTACTTTACTTAAAGTAATAGCGGGATTGATTGAGCCTACTACAGGTGCTGTCAAAGTCAGAGGGGAAAAAATTGTTGGCCCTGGTCCAGATCGTGCACTAGTTTTTCAAGACTTTGCTCTCCTACCATGGGCTACAGTTATGGAAAATGTCGCATTTGGTCTTCGCGCTCGAGGTGTTCCCAAAAAGGAGCGTAAAGAAACTTCGTTACACTATATCAAAGAAGTAGGACTTTTGGGATTTGAAGATAAGTATCCTCATCAGTTGTCTGGTGGCATGCGACAAAGGACCGGACTCGCTCGTGCACTTACAATTAACTCGGATATACTTTTAATGGATGAACCATTCTCTGCAGTTGATGAACAGATGCGAAGAAAACTTCAAGAGGATTTGCTTAAACTTTTAAAAATAAAAAGCAAGACGGTGATTTTTGTCACTCATTCAATTGAGGAGGCTGTCTACCTCGCAGATCAGGTTGTTATTCTTTCGGGGCGACCAGGTTCAATCGCTGAGATTGTCTGTCCTGAAATTGATCGTCATGGTGAGATTGATTTGATAAGACGTCAACCTCGTTATATCGAACTTGTTGATGAGATTTGGAGCAGTTTAAAACGTTATGTTGAATAGTAATCTCAGAAAAAATAAAAGTTTTATTCGTTCTTTTTCGCTTAATAAACTTTTACAGAAATCACCTTTTTGGTCACTAATATTTTGGGCAGGAGTTTGGGAGTTTATAGGACAAATGGGATGGATGACTCTACTTCCACCCTTATCCGACATTTGGTATGCCTTTTCTGAACTACTTGAATCATCAGCCTTTTGGGAAGCGTTTGCCATGACTGCAAGGACTTTTGGAATTGGTCTTGGTTTATCTATTGCAGTCGGTATCCCAATCGGCATTTTGATGGGAATTAGCAAACGTGCAGATAAGATATTATCAATCTGGGTGAACCTTTTTCTGTCTGCCCCTATTACAGCTGTTATACCTGCGTTAATGCCAATATTGGGTATTGGTGATGCAACTGTCATTGCAACAGTAATTTTATTCGCAATATGGGTGGTGATAATTGATACTCAAGCTGGAGTGACCCATGTTAAAGATTCATTGGTGGAAATGGGTCGAACTTTTGGCTGCTCACAATGGCAAATTGTTTTCTGGATTGTGATACCAGCAGCAATGCCAGAGATTATAACAGGTATTCGCCTTTCAGTTGTAAGGGCTGTTAAAGGTGTAATTGTTGGCCAGATTGTAATCGCCCTCATTGGCTTTGGCGGTCTATTTAACACTTATTTGTCCTATTTTATAATGGAGCGATTTTGGGCCCTTATTATAGTTGTATTCGTTATGTCATTTACTATCATAGGTTTAGTTGAGTTATTGGAAAGGCGAATAGCTTTTTACGCTAGAACAAGATAAAACTTCAAAATTACACTTTAATTGCTAATCAAATAACACCTTAAACGGTAAAGCCAATACAGTAAAATTTACTATCCTTAGTTATGCCAATTCATTCTTTCTAGCGATCATATTTTATGAAAGGACTAAGGGTCGCAATATTATCATAGAGCTTTCGCGCTGTATGATTAAATTTCTGAGTGGTCCAATAAACAGAGGGAGTTTTATTTTCGTCTGCGATTTTATATACGGTCTCAATAAGTGCACGACCAATTCCTTTCAGACGCTTATCAGGAACAGTGTATAAATCCTGCAAATATATTACATCTTCAATCTTCCAATTATGAGGATGAAAGATATAATGTACCAGGCCAACTAAAGTCTTATCAATTTCGGCGACTAATGCGCATTGATTTTTACGACTTGAGGAGGTCAGCCTTTCAAAGGTCATTTCATAGACTGTTTGATCAACACTAGTTTCATAAAATTCCAAATAGGCTCTCCAAAGCTTACGCCATTGGTCATAGTCTGTTTTTATAAGTTCTCGTATAATCATCTATTGTCCCTTACCAACTGAAAATGAACTCAAATCGACAATAACAATGTATCGTGTCAAGTTAACCAGTTAATACTGAACCGCTCAACTGTCAAAAAATCCAACTCTTTTTCACTTTTTTCCACTATTTTAATATCAACTGTTGTAATAATAAAAATAAGTTAGCCTGTTAAAAGTGAAACTATTACCCTAAAAAGTAAACTTTTTAATGAATGAGTCTACTGAAATGAAAAAGAATGCTGGAGCCTCAGAGGCAACTTTAGCTAACTGGAGAACTTCACCTGTCAGCAAGTGGACTTTTCATCACGTTCGTGAACTTATTCCAAGTGCTGAAATAAGAAATGACCCACAGTTGATTTGGAAACTGAAAGAACAAAAAGCTCCATTCCAAACCTCAAATTTGGAATCAATTATCCAGGAAACATCAACTGACGCCGTTGTGATTATTCATAATAATGAAATTATATTTGAAAGTTATCAAAACGGAATGGATTCGGATGATCAACACATCCTATTTTCAGTATCAAAGTCCATCCTTGGTTTGTTAGCTGGCCGTCTTATCCAAGATGGAATTATCAATGAATTTGATTTGATCACGGATTATCTCCCAGAAATGCGTGGAACTGCATATGATATCGCAACCATCCGAGAATTATTAGACATGCGTGTTGGAGTTTCTTTTGACGAAGATTACGCTGCTAAAAGCGGCCCAATGATCGATTATCGATACGCGGCCAACTGGAATCCAACACCAGAGGCTAGAATTGGAATAACATTGAAAAGCTTTTTAACTTCTCTTAAACAGAGTGATGGACCGAATGGTCAAAATTTCCATTATGTTTCACCAAATACTGATTTATTAGCTTGGGTTTTTGAAGAAGCCGCTAAAAGACGTTATACTGATTTATTATCTGATTATATCTGGAAACCCCTTGGAAGCGAAAGGTCAGCATATATTACTGTGGATCGCATTGGAGGAATGAGAGCTGCTGGGGGCATTTGCGCTACGGCTCGGGATTTGGGACGCTTGGGTATGTTGCTTGCACAAAACGGACTCAGGGAAAACCATCAAATCATTTCTGCTAACTGGATTAAAGATCTCTATGAAGGAGGTAGTCACGATGCATGGAATAAAGGTACTTTCAAGAATTTTTTTGAAAGCAGATCCATGCATTACAGGTCTCAATGGTATGTTTGTCATGAGGTCGGTCGTCTGATATATGGATTTGGAATTCATGGTCAATACCTTTTTGTCGACCCAGATCGACATTTATCAATCGTTTGGCTTTCGAGTGAAGAGTCTCCACTAAACAGCGAGATAAGTCGGAAAATTATAAACATGGTTACGGATATTCGATTAGCACTACATGCTTTAGAAAGTTTGGAGTAACAAATAAATGAGTATTTATTCAAAAATAAATGTATAAAACTCTTTTAAGGTATGCCGATGTAGTTTAATTTCAGCATTAAGATCATCGATAAATAATTGACATAAAGTATAAATCAAAAGCTTCTATTAACTTAATAATAGGCCAGGGGATCCCAATAAGTTCAATAGCCCTCTATCAGCTTGCTTGTTCTGATTGAAGCAAGTAAAAGCGTCATGCGTAAAAAACATGAATGTGGATTATAAATTGAAGAAATATTATTTAATGGGGCTAGGTCTTTTTGACATTCTTTTAAATTTTATTATTTAGTTTTCATTATGAAGAAAAATTCAATTAACACTACTAAAAATTTTGGTTTTGGAACCCAGATCAGAAGATCACCATTTTTTGAAGCTACTGTGAAGTGGGGTGCTAAAGGTTTTTCTGTATATAATCACATGTATATCCCAAGAGACTTTGGAGATCCTGAAGAAAATTTCTGGAATCTAGTAAATTGTGCAATTCTTTGTGATGTCTCTGTTGAGAGACAAGTAGAAATCACGGGACCAGATGCTAAGAAATTTATACAATTCCTAATACCCCGAGACATTTCAAAATGTGCAGTTGGACAATGCAAGTATGTTCTCTTAACGGATGAAAATGGAGGTATTCTAAATGACCCAGTATTACTGCGGCTTGGTAAGAACCGTTTCTGGTTATCTTTAGCCGATAGTGATATCCTACTATGGGCAAAAGGCGTTGCAGTAAATTCAGACATGAACGTCAAGCTCTGCGAGCCTGATGTTTCGCCTTTACAGTTACAAGGTCCAAAATCAAGAGAGATAATTGGTATGCTGTTTGGACAGGAAATTGCGGATTTAGCGTATTATAGGCTAAAAAAAACTGAAATCCTTGGAATACCAGTGGTGGTGTCAAGAACTGGCTGGTCTAGCGAACTTGGATATGAAATTTTCTTATGTGATGGAAGTAAAGGGACAATATTATGGGATAAAATTATGGAGATTGGTGCTCCAGTTGGTCTCAAACCAGGACATACATCCACCATCAGAAGAGTTGAAGGGGCTATGCTTTCTTATCATGCTGATGTTAATTCTTCTTATAATCCCTTCGAACTAGGTCTAGATAGATTAGTAGACCTAAACAAACAGGAAGATTTTATTGGTAAGTCCGCCCTCAAAAAAATTAAAAAACATGGGATTCAGAAGAAACAAATTGGATTAATAATTGAATGTGCACCTCTCAACAGACCTAATAATGAGTTTTGGGAGATAAAAAAGGATGGAAAAAAAATTGGTAAGATTACATCTGCCGTTTATTCTCCCAGATTAAGGAAAAATATTGCACTAGCGATGGTCGATGTAAAATTTGCCTGTTTAGGATCATATCTGGAAGTCAAAATCAACAACAAGCTATTCAATTGTCGACAGGTGGAACTACCATTTTATGACCCACAAAAGAAGTTAACAAAGCAGTAATCCAGTTTGCAATATTCTTTAAATAATTTTCATCCAAGTGTGGCTTAAGTTCTGTACCTTCATAGAAGGTAATTATGTTCAGGGTTAACTATTGTCTCCACACTTTTTGTATCCGACATTAAGTAGTTGAAATTCTCCATGTTAAAAGAATTGTTTTCCTCCCAAAAAAAAGTTAATTCACCCGAAGAATTAGTACTCTTGTGTAATAAAGTCTTAAATTCAGTACCGAAGCCAGAATCTGAGGTATCCTTTATATTCTCAACTGGCAAACTTAACGATCCAGAATTAGTAGAAATTGAAGAAGATTCATTTATTGTTATAAAATTTAAAATTTCATCAAATGCAGGATCATTTTCAAATGGCAAATGATGTGCTGCAACTGAACTTCTTATATAAAGAGAGTTATAGAATTTATCAGCAAGCCCTTGTGCTAAATCTCGAAAATAATAATCATATTCGCCGGAAAACACGACTGATGGAATATGAAACGGAGCAGCTAAATTAATTTTGGCAATTAGACCATGGTGCGTGGTAGGTAAATATCCGTTATACATCAATGCTATATTAAATGTATTTAAAGTATCGGCCAAATAGACAGGAATGAAAGCAGCGCCTTGTGAATATCCAAGAATTCCAAAAAACGGTCCATGTTGAGAAACTAAATTATCAAGATAAGTAATTGAGTCCTGAGCCCAATTGGAATCGGTTGAAGGCTTACTTTTTCCTCCAGGAGGATCTTGCATCCAAAGATTGTTTGAGGGGGCCTCAGCAAATACAAATTCATACTCAGATAAATTACTCATCAAACTTACCAAACCATCTTGCCCCATAAAACTAGTCGATGTTTCGCCTCCACCGTGAAGAACAAGTATCTTTGATGTTGAAGATGTGCTCGATGATGGTGTACTTGGATCATCTTTCCCTCCCTCTGCAGAGGCGATTCCTTCTGTATGGGTTTCGTTAGCAGAGGTCTCTGTATTGGTTTCGTTATTAGTAGTCATAGTAAATTTACCTCTACCTGATCCCGGAGAGATCTTCTCGGCTACCACAGCTTCAGTAGCCTCTTTTTTTGATTTTTGTATTAACTTTGCAATTGATCCTAATTCATTTTTATCAAAGGTTTTTATATCATCAGTAGAGTCATTAATGGTTTTAATTTGTTTTTTTGCTTCCTCAAGGATCGTATTGAATATTTTTGTACTTTCTTCAGCAGTTATAGCATCTAAACCTTTAGCGACTAATTTCCCAGTTATTTTTGCAGAAGTGGCTGTAATGACTTTATCGATAATTGAAGTATCGGCAAGGTTAGCCTTTTGACCTGAGTCAACCTGATATTTTACTACTTCTGCTAATCCTTCAATGGCCGCTGAAAAAGATTCATTCACATTTAAACCGGTACCTATAGCAGAACCTTGTATCGTACTTATTGTAGCGTGTATTTTTAAGGCTACCTTTTCTGTGGCAAGGGCAATAGAATCTTCTTCAGCAGTCCTATTTTCTTTGAAAGGATTGAAATTTCTAAGATTTAAGTTGACTGGTAAGTCAAGTGCTTTCTTCACTTTATCCTCACTTAATCCAGTTTCCGCAACTATAGTTGTTACTGGAGTAACTACTGCATATGTGGCTGGAGCTTTAAGGGTTAAATCTTCAATCGTGTCACCGGTTCCCGTATCAATAGTTCCTTTAACATATGTAATACCATCAATTATATCTCCCACTTTAATCGAACTGATTACAACTTTTACAGAATCACTTACGGCAGATGAAAGATTTATGGTTGCAGTGCCATCTGACCTAGTTATAGCTTTTTCTTCTCCAGTGCTAAAGGACCCGTCATTATTCCTATCAACAAAGCTGAGCGCTCCGTAAAGGGGTGCTTTAATAGCGGTAATATTAAGGGGAGGAATTGGATCTGTAGAACCACTATAATTACATGCTGAAAAGACTGATGCCAAAGTTGCAAATGGTACCAGTCGTTTTAAGAAATTAATCACTTGGCCATTACTCTTATGACACCTTGATATTCCTCCTCTTTTTCGCAGCCTGAGTGCCTTTGCGTTCTGTAATGTACTTGCTGAAGAGTTAACCATGTACTCACAACAAACGTCATTACCTCTAACAGCTAAAGCCAAAGGTAAGGCGGGTAAACTTTTTCGTTTAAATTTTTTTAGAAAAAAAGTGCATAAAGGATTTTTAATCTTTATCTTTTTTAACAAATTCATACCAAATCCTTTAAAATCTAGATGTTAATCTAAGATTATGTCGATAAATTTTATTTTTATTTCTCATCTCACAAGTTTGGCCTTGTAATGATAGATGAAACTCTCATGAACTTACACTGTTACCAAAGGTCAATCTTAAAAAGAAAACCTAAAAGCTCCCAGAGTAATTTCATAATTTTCAATTACGAAAAATTCTAATTCTTTAATACTTGACATTCTGGACACTCAAAAATGTTTGAGGGGAAATAATTTATGATATTAAGCATAGTTTTGGGATAGGCTTTAATATCGCCTTCAGATTGAAGAGACCGGTCACTGTGTATAATACGACAGAAAGTAGGGTACTTTATAAATTAAGCAGTAAGTTACAAAAGACTCCATAAAAAAATAGTTTTCCAATTAAATGATTGTCTCAGAATTGTAACTGAAAAAAATCTTTATATATTTTTTGTGCTATCTAATTATAGTCAGTCCCAACTGGGCTCTACTAAATTCGTGTGTTCTTAATGAAAGAAACTTAATATTTGGAATTAGCGTGGAGACCAGACTAATCAACCAAAGGTATAATCCAGTCTAATTCTTGCATGAATTTTTCATAAAGTGGGGAGGAAACCACCAGACTGCAGAGACCAGAGTTTAGAATAATGACCAGATTTTTTTAATAGATTTTCATGAGTTCCCATTTCGACAACTTTACCTCCATCCATTACAATCAAGCGATCGAGTTTATTGATTGTGGAAAGTCGGTGAGCGATTACTAAAGCCGTTCTATTCTGAAGTATATTATTCAATTGATTCTGAATTGCAGCTTCTACCTCGCTGTCCAATGCACTAGTTGCTTCATCAAGTATTAAGATTGGGGCATCTTTTAAGAGCACTCTTGCTATGGCTATACGTTGTCTCTGCCCACCAGATAACCTTACTCCTCTTTCTCCCACGTAAGCTTGAAAACCTTTCCGACCATCTTTATCTTCCAAATCTGATATAAAATCGTATGCCTCCGCCTTTTTTGCTGCTTCGTAAACACTTCTTTTATCTGCAGTTGGAAAACCATATGCTATGTTTTCGTATATTGAACGATTAAGTAGCGCTGTTTCTTGGGTCACAACTCCAATTTGCGATCTAAGAGATTCCTGTTTAATTTTTGAAATGTCCTGCTTGTCTATTAAGATTTGACCAGAATCTACGTCATAAAACCTCAATAATAGGTTTAAAATGGAACTTTTTCCTGCCCCAGACCTACCTACTAAACCAACCTTTTCACCAGACCTTATTTCCATAGATAATTCTTCGAATAGTCCTCCTCGCTTACCATAATTAAACTTGACCTTCTCAAAACTAATCTCACCACCAGAAATTTCTAAATCTTTGGCTTTTGGAATATCCAAAATTGTTGGTTTCTTTGAAATTGTAAGTCGACCTTCATCTATAGTTCCGATATTTTCAAATAAATAACTTACTTCCCACATTATCCACCAGGACATTTCTGAAATTCGTAAGGTAAGAGGTAAGGAGGCAGCTACGATTCCCGCGCTGACGCTGTCAGTACTAAGTAGAAATAAACCAAAACCAACTGTCCCTATGATAAGGATAGCATTTGCAATCGACATCAAAACATCCATCACAAACGAAACCCTCATTACCTTTGCCCATCCGTAGTTAAAATCATCGATGGCATCAGCAGCTCCTAGCTGCTCATAGTTTTTTCTAGCGAACAATTTAACAAGATTAATATTGGCGTAGGAGTCTACGATCCGGCCGGTCATTTTGCTTCTTAACAGAGAATGTTTATGACTCAACAATCTTACTTTTGGCATTAAAATCAAAAGTATACACAGAAATATTGACAGCCATAACAAGCTAGGTAGCATCATGATTAAACTAGAATGACCAAGTACAAATATCGTACCCCCAAAGTATAAAGTTATGTATAAAATTGCCTCTAAAAATTTCATGGCTACGCCTCGAACGGCCTGGCCAGTCTCTATCACCCTATTAGCTAATCTTCCTGATAATTCATTGGAAAAATAATCGATATCTAATCCTAAAACATTCAAATGACTTTGCCACCTAACTATATTTGCAAATCCAGTCATTATTGACATATTCATCAAGGCTTGGCTCAAGGAATGGAGTGCGGGTCTAAGAATTAAAAAGAAGGCTCCAAAACCTACCAAAAACATAAGATCTTGCTCTAAGATAAGCTTAAGATCCCCATCAACTATGATTCTATTTATGATATATCCAAATACAAGTGGAACTGAAAGATCCAGTATTACCTCGACAAACTTAAGTGAAAATACTGAAAAAAGTGTCATTTTTATTTGGGAACAATAATGCCAGATAAACGTAAGAATTTTATCAGGTGGACTAGTTCTCTGCCCAAATCTCATTGGGTCAGTGAGTCTCTCAAAAAAATTTAACCGGTATTTTGATTTATTTCTCATTTTATGATTAAGGTTACGCCAAGGTAGCTAGGAAAATGCAGTTTCTTAACCACATTAGTTTTGCCATTACATATTATTTTAAAAGTCTTTTCACAAACGATATTTATGATCAATGCAAAAGTGGAGAGGCTAAACTACATTTAAACTGTTTTGCTAATCAGCTAATTCATATCAACTAAATGCTTCATATTAAATACGCTCAATTTCCATTACAATATGAATGTAGTCCATTGAGTGCTCACTTGGGTTTTGAGCAACCTCATTTTCATAGTTCGTGTAAAAAGACTCTATGATATTGTCTATTTGTGGATCTGTGCGGCCCGTTAGAGCACTTCGGAAAATAGTTTCCGACCAACTTCTAATTGTCGGAATAAATTCCCTTGCAAACTCGGCTGGTGCAACAGTTTCTTTGTTATTTTCGAACTGCTCTCGGTAAGGACATTTTGTCAACTTTGTGAAGATTTTATTAAGCTTAAGTCCTATTTCCTTTGCAAGGCAGTGATGACCTAGAAATGGCCTGCTGAATTCCTCAATTGTTCGATAATGCTGAGGAAAAGTAGCTGAGACAAACTCTTCTTTCGTGATGATACCGTTATCTAAATGATTTCTCCAATGGCGATTAAAACTATCAAACATTGAATTACCCCCTGTATTACCAAGATATCTACCATTTTCATCGATTCCAAAGTTGATACAGATAAACCGTCCCCCAGGCTGGAGTTCGTTTGCTCGAGCTCGTAAGATAGACTCCCAATCGTTAAGAGCTTGCCTTTCAAATTTTTGTCGCTCTAGTTTGGAAGCCCCCACCATGTGGACATGATTTAAAATTTGACAAGGCTTTTCTGAGATGTAGTGCATTGCTGTGGCCGAAAAAGCTAGCGAAAGTGTTCCGGAGGCAACTAGTTGACGATGAAAACCTGTTCCACAGGCATGAACATATACATTTTTAAACTCTTTTTGGTAGGCTAAATCAGCATTTTCACCCATGCCCTGCATTGTTTTAAAAAGAGTTGAGAAATCATTTGAAGCTAAATCAGTATAAATTATTTCTATTGGTCGTTGGTCGCCTCTCATTCTGACAAATCTAATTAAGTTATACCAAAGTTCCTGACTAGTTCCACCATCTGCAGAACCGAAATCAGCAAAGCGTAAATGCTTAGATTTAGTAATCTTGCTGATCGCATCTACAACTAAATGTAAGGAAGAATCTATTGCAAACTTTGCTCCAATAGTTTTTTTTGAATAATATCCTGCACTTTTCATAGATAGTTCAGATTGAGTATTTAACTTACCTTCATTTTTCTCAACCATTTTATTTTCCCTCAAAAACTGAATAGTTTTTTGTCAAACTCTCTAAATAAAAATAACATTTAGCTCGTTGCGAAAGTAGCTAAACGTTTTGCCAAATATTCACTGGCGTCTTCTTGTAAAAAATGACCTGCTCCTTTTGTAATAAAATGATCCTGCTCTTTTGCACCTGGAACAAGTTGAATAAAAAGCTTTTCAATGCCTCGCATAATTGGATCTTGATCAGAAAAACAGGTTAGAAAGGGTTTTTTCAGCTCTTTTAGTTTTTTCCAGGCATTTTTTTGAGACTCATGTTCTGGATCATTAATATTATCAGGGACTAAAACAGGAAACTGTCGAGCTCCAGATTTATATTGCTCGTTTGGGAACGGTGCATCATATGCATCGATCTCGGACGGAGTTAAACCACGAACAGTTCCTCTGTCAACTATATTTCCTATCCTAAAGCTTTCAGAAGTTTGACTATAGTGCCTCCAAGAGTAAAACTCTTTTCCTAGATCTTCTTTTCCTGTTGGTAATCCTGTATTCCCCAACATCACCTTACTAAAAACTTTTGGATTCTCTACCAATATTCTCAGACCTATTAAACCGCCCCAATCTTGCGCAAATAAAACAGATTCTCTGATACCAAGTTTAACCAAGAATTGTCTCAACCAGTTTATATGTGATTGATATGTGTAACACTTTCGCTCTACAGGTTTATCACTTTTCCCAAATCCTATGAGATCGGGTGCAATTACTCTCAATCTAGAATTAACCAAAATTGGGATCATATTTCTATATAAGTAGGACCAAGTTGGCTCTCCATGGAGCAGAATAACTGGCAAGTCTTTATTATCACCTTCATCAAGATAATGAACACGTATGGCACCCAAATTTGCATCCGTAATTTCAACATAATTAGACTTAAAGTTGTAATTTTCTAAAGACGAAAATCTATAACCTGCCGTGCGAAGAATTAGGCTCATTACTAAAGCTCCTTAATGAAAAAGAATTGTGGTGAGATAATAATGACTCAGAATATAATCAATGAAAAGGTCTGACTTTGTCATATTCCCAAGCCAGGGAGTACGAGCCGTTAAACTTGTTTAGGATAGTGCGTAGTCTTCTGAAATACTTGATCTGTTTACATATGGTAATGTATTTCAGAAAAAGAAAAACATTTTAACCTCGTCTGAAATCCCATAGTGGAGACTGAACATGTTTTCAAATTCTTATTACAACCTTAATTTATCCGTCTTGGTTAGGTTTAAGATAGTATGTGGTCAGTTTTAGGGAGATCAGCTTGATTAACTAACTTTATGGCCGCACAAGAAAACTATTTCTTAGACGATCGAAACTACTCATTAAATCAAATTATTACCTGCTTTTACCCAAGCTGCTGATCCTCCTTCTAAATTACTTACATCTTTAAAACCCATGTCTTGGAGTGTTTTAGTTGCTAAGGCACCTTGTCCTCCTGCTCCACAGTAAACTATAATTTTTTTATTGGTGGTTATTTCCTTTTTCTTAAAGGGGTTATCTTCTCTTTGGTCAGCATAAAATTCTAAGAAACCTCTATTGGCATGTATTGCGTTTGGTATCATACCTGAATTATCCACTACATCCCTTGATTGAACATCAATTATGAGGGTTTGAGGATGATCCAATATTAATTTTAATTCATCAACAGTTATAGTCTTAATTTCTAAGTTTGCTTCATTTAATAAATCAATAAAACTTTTCATAAATAATTCCTCTCTTATTAAAATTGTATTTCATTAAGTACTCGAATACTCAGGTCAATATATTTGATTATAAGACCATGTACAAATTACCAAATTTCTCTTGAAAATAAAAATTTCAAAAACACAGACGTCACACGGTCACTGTTCAAATTGAGATATTTTAACAATTTCCATACAAAGTGTTGATAAATTGCTGGTTTAGTAGACCACTCAATTTCGGTGGGAAATAAAGTATAGTGATTAATTATAGATTCGGTCTTTGGTGCTTAAACTCATTCTTGAGAATCATCGTTTCAGATTATTCGTGCATTAAGAAATTTAGTCCGTCATTTCTATTATCAAAATATCGTAGGGGTATAATTTGTTTGCCTGCTTTTGGTAAGTTAAAAAGGCCATAAATGCCGTATGAGTACAAACGCCCCATTGATCCTCCAAAATCCTCCCAAGAACTGATGAAATAACTTCCTAAACATGGAGATTTAATACTAGGAGCAAGTAGAACACATGTTTTCTGATTTACATTTTTTATAACACGATAGCCTTTTTGATAGGAGGGCTGATATTCTGTTTCTTCTACTACGACGTTTAATTCTTGATTAAATTGGAGTTTTGTAACACTTCCTAAGCATTTATCAATTGAAGTGCCCAAGGATATCTTTGGGCAGTCATTGCCTCCACACCAATCTGTTAATATCGGGGCATACTCATTAATCTCCCGACCTAAATATTTGCCGGGGTAACCTCGAAAGTCTTTGGCATCAGTAATTTTAAAATATTTAGCTAAAGAGCTAAATTCATCGTCAAACCAGTCACTTTTAAAGCAAATGGGGTGCAAATAGCGATCCTCTATTTTCCAACCAATTTGTGTTGAAAATACCTCTTGGTTGGCACCATTAATGGCGTAGATTTTTAGGTTTTGACTATTTATTTCATTCCCAAAATAGGTATACCAGAGTAGACCATTCCCAAGAAAATAACCTCTCCATCCAGCTGGAGAACACAAAGGTTTATTATTTAATATTTCAAGGGTCCACTCAGAACCAAAAATCTCACCAAAAGATTTAGAGAGGGCAAAACTTCTTCTAGGACCATTATCTAACTCACCATCAATTAAATTAAAGAGATTGAAAGTACTCTTTTTCGTGACAAAATCTTGTATCAACAAACCAAATTCATACGCTTGTTGATCTTCCTGATTGCCGCAGTTTTCAGCAGTACAACTAAAGACAAAAAACAAAAACAGATTCATTATCAAAAAGAGTAATTTCATTATCCTAGAGTTCATCCTTTTGGTGATAAGAGTAAGATATTTATAATTGTGCATCAGGCAAGTTAGGGATGTCTAGTGCGAGTTATTTTTTTGGACTTTAAAAAGTGCCTATTATTTCATCAAATAAAATTTATAACCTTACGTAAGTTTTAGATTTCGCTTATTTTAAATTGAATTTCATACTTAATCATCAGTATTCATAAAGTATTTAAGGAGAACAATAATGCTGGGGAAAAAAGCTGGGTCAATGACTTTAAAAGAAACCTCTAAGCCAGTAGAGTCTGGAAAATATGGATTGCCTGCTATGGAAACACATAATGTTGGTGGCGGAACGCTTCTAGGTTATGATGTTCAGGCGCGAGCAACATTTACCGCTGAGATGCGGCCGGACGGTTCATGGCTAGGCGAATGTCCTGCTGGGGTTGTAATGTGTGCAGAAGGTGTTGCTACATTTAGATGCAATGGCGTTGGGAACATGACAGAGAGTGGTGGTGTGAAGTTTCATGGTGGTGCTACATTTGAAACTACATCTAAATCCTTATCTGAACTGAATGGAAAGTATTATGTATTCTCCTACGTTTCTGATTCAGAAGGTAATGCAGAATGGGATCTTTACCCCTGCGTATAGTAAACGTATTAGCCTAGAGTTACGGCTCTAGGTTCCAATTAAAAGGAAAAGGTATGTATATCATACCGAGTAGCAACTGTTTAACTTCATTCAGCTCTAACTTTTAAAAATGCAAAAAATATTAGTGATGGAAGTTGCTTGGGTAAGATTAGCCATGCTAGTAATTATTTATGGTTTCCTCTTTATTTCCTTTGTTCAGTCTTTTGAAAAAGATAGCAATCCCCACAGCAATTACTCCACCCAAAAAAAGACTTAATGGTTGAGCTCCTAAGGTTTCAAACCACTGTGTATAAAAATGTATTGCACCAAATATTCCTAATACATTTATTAACCACACTCTATTTGCTTTCCACGCCCAAAATGCTGTTCCAAAAATAGCTACAGCCCATGTGATTGAAAAGAAATATTCTGACTCTAACCAGACATCACCTCCCAACGAACCGATCCAAAAACCTAAATTAACAAGTAAGACTGAAACACGAGATCCAGTAATTAATAGTTTCTCATCATCTGCTCCAACTTTCTTTGAAAGCAAATAAAAACATATAGCTAAAATTGAGAATGCGACAATGGTAAGGGACGGATACTCAAGCCAAATAAAATAGGATGCAAATTCATATCCTACTCCTGAACCTAGTAGAGTTGACAAATTTAAGACAGCGAGCGTAGCAAGTAAACTGCTTTTCACAAAGTAGGAGGAACATCCTAAAATAATTGTCACGACAGCTATGGACCGGTATGTAATATCTTGGAACCAATGCTCTTCAAGCCATACTATAGCTACGGAACCCATCAGTAGACCTGACATTAGGCAGGTAGTTGAAAGTACTGTCCATTGATCACTTGCCCTAATTTTAACTAAAACGCCAACTGCGCAAACTATCAATCCAAAAGCAAAGCAAGAATACGGAGAAGGAGTTAAGGCTATAGCTCCAATACTCGAAGCTACTATACCAAATCCCACCAAAAGATTAAAAGCTAAACTAGTTGTTTGCCTTTTTGAAAGTAAAAGTAACTTATTATACTCGATTTGATCAATTTGACCCTCTTCCAGTAGTTCTTTAATATTCAGTACTATTTTCATAAAGGTAAGCATACAGGAAATTACTTATCTGAAAAGTTAAACTTTCGCACTATTTACAGCCAAAATGTGTGAACAGTATCACTTGTTTAAGTTAAGGCCCCACTTTTTTGAAAAGGTGTCATCCACCCTTCCAATGGGAGGAATATTCTCTGTTCATGCCTATAAAGTAAGGCATGCTTGCAAAACGCCACGCCAGTTCTAATGCAGTCACACCCATTCCCAGAAGCGGGATCAGTAATATAACTTAATGAGTAAAAGCCACAAAACCCTATTTTAAGGGGATTTTATGACCCAAAAAGTTTTTGAATCTTGGAAACGCTTGTCGCGCATAAAATTTTTTGAGAGCGTTGACATAAGTGTCAATAGTATTATCGGTCGCACAAACACGTGTAAATAATGATAGGGCGTATAAGCAGTTGCATTGATCAACAATAGTTCTGCTAAGTTCTACCTTGTCACCACCTTTTTATAGATTCTAACCTAGGCTAAATCCAATCACTCTCACATTCTGGTTAGGAAAAGATCTTCATATTTTGTCCTTCTCTGTTTAATACTAAGAATCTTCACAAATCAAAAAGATTGCATAGACTGTGATAGCAGATTACTGATAGTCCTGGTGATATGAAAAAAGTAAGTTTTATAGCTAACAAATTACTCTTGGTTTGGGTTATTTCTATGGTTCCTCATTATGTTAGAGGTCATCAAGTTAGTTGTACTGAATATGAATGCTATGCTCAGCAATGTAGGTATAATATAGTATTTCATGGACCAGACCACAGGTACGGTTATAGTTGGGCCAAAAAAAAGGGTTTTTTATATTGTGGTGGAAATACTAAATTAAACCTGGTTTTTAGACAAAGTGAGATTTCCTCAAATCAATCAAACCCAAGCCTACTTCAGTGCAGTTTAAATGGTCATATTTTTCAAGTTGATGTTAGAAAAGAGAAGTGGTGGTCTTGGTTAAGTGGTCATTTAATTGATTCTGGCAATTGTTATGATTTCAAAAAATCACAGGTAGCTGGCTCTGATCCCCTAAGAAATGGATTTCGTATCCTGTCAAGCCAGAGACGACTTACTGTTCAGTCTAACCTATCAAGTCTAGGATACTATCAATCAAGTATTGATGGACTATATGGTTTGAATACTAGAAAAGCATTAATTTTGTACAACAAGAATAAATTAGGTAATTTGGATGTAAATCAAAAAGATAATGTTGATAGTCTACTAGCAAGTATCTTGACAATGAAAACTTCCAAATAACCTGTTCCATCTTCTAATTTCTTTGCCACTTGCTAACTAGTAATTAATGAAAACAGAGGTTAAGTTTTATTTTGGTTATAATGCCCCCATTCCATTCTTCAATTGAACTGTATTAGACCAATTTAATTCTAGGTAATAAATAACAAACTTCCTCACAGATAATTTAAGGATTTTAAAATAATGGCTCACAAACACTTCATTTGCACGCATACATTTTCTTCTGAAAATAATCGTCGTTTATTTTTAACGCCTCCAGAGAAAAGAACTCCTCCCACTAAGAGACTTAATGAAAAGGAATGGAGTAAAGCATCAAAAGGAACTTATGCAATCTGTTTGCAAACTTGGGTAGGAAATGATGATTTCTTCTTTTGCCATTGGATTGCAAAAGATGAAGATCAAATATATAAACAGCTCGAGGCTTGGGAACTTAACCACATAGTGAATACTCTTATCCACCCAATGAACCGCTTCATGTCAGCCTACAGAAACTCTGATGAAATAGAACAATTTCCAGAGTCTGGCGACAAGTGGTAAGGAAGAAGAATAACTTTTCAAAATATAAATTAGAGAAAAAGTCTATACCACCAAATTGAAGGACTGTCCTATGAATATATAGGCAAAAAAGGAAAGGCCCACTTATAAATTGGAACCCTTTCGGCTAATTGGTAGACATCTTTACCAAACCAAAAATAAAACTAAATAAAAATGTAAAACTATGAAGCTTTACGCTGGGTAATAATTGATTAATTTCAAAATTGATCTTTTAATTTATAATGTTGGCTTTTGTTGGCTTTCGAATTGAGAAATCACTGCTTAATCTAAAGGAAAATCATAATGACGTTACGCTGTACTTACATAAATTATACTGATGATGCATTAGTAAATATCATTAAAAACAAAGAAAATAGAGCGATTGCCATGGAAAAAACACTTAAGAGTATTGGAGGAGAGTTAATTGGTTACTATGGATTAATTGGACAAGACTATGATGTAATGATGATAACTAAAGTTGACAGTCTCAGAGATTATATGAGTTTAGTTGCTAAGGCTATGCTTGGAGGAGCGATTAAAGATATAAAAACTGTCCACCTCTATACTGGTGAAGATGTTGAACATGCTGCTTCTAAGGCACTAGGAGAAAGTATAGACTACACCCCAGCAGGTTTATGATAAAAAGAAAAGGAGAAATAAATGATAGTTATGTTAACACAAGATCTTTCTAAAGGGTTTGCTCCATGGAAAGAAATGTATTTTGAAAATCAAGCTGAGTTAAATGCTCTTGGCGCAAAATTAGTTTTTGCTGGCCCGCATAAAGACGACGACAATAAGATGATGGTTTTAATTGATTTTGAGTCTCCAGAGGCCATGAAAGCATTTGCTGGTCACGAAGAACTGAAGGCAAAACGTGTCGCTGCTGGAGCAATTTTAGAATCTAATGTTCTAACAATAATGGGGGATGAGTCTTTCACAGGATAGAAACAAGTAAGTTTACAGATAAGATTTGGTAACTAAAATATGTGAACGCTATCACTTGCTTTAATCGGGGCCTTATTTTTTAGGGTAGGGGCCATCACCCCTAGTGGTTAAAATAACCCAAGATAGTTCTAGCTGCTGACATATATCTATAAGAGGAGAACACGATATACTAAAGGTCTATCTTAATTAGCGGATATTCTATTCTATTGATAAATCACCATACAATAAGCTAAAAACTTTTTGAGAAACCATTGTACTGAACGCGATAGTTTTTCTGTTATTCTTCCCAAATAGAAATAGATAAAACACTTAAGAAGATTATTACAAATAGTGGAATGGATCCAATTACTTGGGAACTAATCCATTGGATTGATTTCTCAGATTTGGTGCGGACGGAATAGTCGTAAATGTATTTATAAGATACACATGTTCAACAAGCTTTTTTTTAAAAGGGTGTTATACAAAATGAAATTTATAAACTGGGTAACACATCCAAGTTACGATATACCATTACCACTAAAGCATCGCTTTACCTCAAGTAAGTTCTCCGATCTTTTTACAAAGTTGCAAGGTTTGGATCTAATTAATTCTGCAACTTTAAATTCACCGAGTAAGGCTAACGAGGATGAATTGTCGGTGGGACACTGTATTAATTATATTTCAAGAATAAAATCAGGATCAATTTCTAAAAAAGAGGAGAGAAAACTCGGATTAACTTGGTCCCCTGAATTGTCGAATCGATCTTTTCTTGCCGTAAATGGAACTCTACTAACCGCAAAACTCGCTATTGAAAATGGTATCGCTTGTCACCTGGCTGGCGGTACCCACCATGCACAATATAATTTTGGTTCTGGTTTTTGCGTCTTTAATGATCTTGCATATACTTCCATTCATCTTCTCAAAAGAAGAATGGTAAAGAAAATATTGATTTTCGATTGTGATGTGCATCAAGGAGATGGTACGGCCAATATCTTAGCAGACAATCCTAATGTATTCACCTGTTCAATCCATTCTAGAAAAAATTTTCCAGTTATTAAGGCCAACAGTGATCTTGATATAGAATTAGAAGACGAGATAGGAAATAAAAAATATCAAGATATCATTGAACATACAATTAAAAGGTGTGTGAATTTTTTTCAACCAGATTTGGTTTTATATGATGCTGGCATCGATGTTCACGTGAATGATCAATTGGGAAGGTTAAATATTAATGATGAAGGTTGCCTAAGCAGAGATCTATTCGTTTTAAGTTATTTGAAGAAACATAGTATACCTGTGGCTACAGTTATCGGAGGTGGATACTCAAAGGATAGAATAGAACTAGCAAATAGACATAGCATAATTTTTAGAGCTGCTCACGAAGTTTATAGTTAGGTGAAGGTTCATCCCTGAGTAACATTATTTAAAATCCAAGCGATAATACAGACAGGGCGCTAACATACAGTAATCCACATAAATAAAAGTGGGTTTTACTTATGCGCCTCTCTCATCTAATCATGCAGCTCACTCTTTCAGCTTACCAATTAAATTTTACCTTTTCCTCAGAGTAAAATTTGTTTGCAACCCAACAAGAATAAGACAAAAGAGCCTATTTGAAAAACTAAACATTATCATATCTTTAACATCTTAAGTTAAGAAAAAAGTAAAAAGAAATTCTGATTGGTGGACAGCAGTGAAAATATTGTTTGGGATATATGACCTATAGAAGCAACTATACAAGTCCTTATAGATAAGGAGTAGGAGTTAAGCTTTTTTTAGGAATTAGAAGTATTTGTGCAAAAATATGCCCTCAGTACCGTTTATTACTCTGATTTTGTTTCTTCTTGTTTTTTCAATTGCTAAATCCAGGCAGTAATTAATCTAGTATTTTCTTTTCTCATAAATTGGTTTATTTAATCTTTAAAGACTGAAGATTAGGGATTTCTCAAGGGTTTTGTTTTGAAAGTTGTGATCACAGGTGCATCAGGATTTTTAGGAAACGAGTTAATCCCCGAACTCAAAAGTTTCGGTCATGAAATTCTATTAGTAGGTAGGAATTTAAAAATTTTGTCAGAACGTTATCCTGGATACGAGATTTGTGGATATAATCAAATTACGGATGCTGCTTTTGGTTTTGATTTAATGATTCATTTAGCAGTTTTAAATAATAACTTTGTTGGTGAAAGTGATAAATTCCATGACATAAATGTTAAATTTTTGATAGAAACGGCTACTCTTGCTCAGAAAGCACGGGTCAAGAAATTGATAAACATATCAACTTTTCATGTTTTTAATTTGGGAACTTTGTCTGAATATGCCAAAAGCAAACTTGCTGGGGAAAAATTACTTTCTAAAATCGATGGATTGAATATCGAAACTATTTACTTGCCAATGGTTTATGGAAAACTGTGGGGTGGAAAGCTTAAGTTATTAAATTACCTACCCAAATTTCTGGCATCATTCTTTTTTCAATTCATTGCATCTTTGAAACCGACAGTAGAAATTGGGAAAATCGTCACATTTATCAATCATCAGAGTCTAGAAAATAGTTCTGAAAATAGGTTTATTTTCAAAAATCAGGATAAAAATCTGGTTTTTGTATTTTCAAAAAGGCTAATTGATCTTTTATTTGCCATGACGATCATTATGAGTCTTTTCTGGTTAATCTTATTGCTTTGTGTCGCAATACGGATGGAGTCGCGTGGTTCTCCAATATTTTGTCAATCAAGAGTTGGTAAAAATGGAAAAGTGTTTACTTGTTATAAATTTCGCACAATGAAATTAGGTACGGAGGAAATAAGTACTCATCAGGTATCACCATCTTCAATTACTTGGCTTGGAAATTTTTTGAGAAAAACAAAGATCGATGAATTGCCACAAGTAGTAAATATATTGAGAAATGAAATTAGTTTAGTTGGTCCGCGTCCATCTCTTACATCCCAGGAAATTCTTTTGAATGAACGTAAGAAAAGAGGTGTTTTGAACGTCAAACCAGGCATCACGGGCTGGGCTCAGATTCAAAATATTGACATGAGTAATCCAGTTAAGCTTGCGAGAACTGACGCTCAATATTTAGCTTTCCAATCTACACTTTTAGATCTGAAAATAATCATTAAAACAGCCTTTGGGAGTGGCCAGGGAGATAAAATTCATTAGTAGTAAGCTAGACTAAGGATGCTTTTAGCTCGGTCACAGTATAAAGTTCACGTTTTGCTAACTTTTGGTATCTATTATTTTTAGATAGTTCTTTGTTCGACCATTTGGCATTTTTTGCCAAACATGATCGACACTTTTTCCTGTAGGCTTGAAGCCAGTGGGCGCTTTAAGAATAACTTCTGAAATTCTTTTTATATCATGGCATTTAACTGCATTTTCTAGTTCATTTAAGGTTTTCTCTAGCTGTGATCCAGAAAGACTTTCTTCATTAGCTGCCATGATACGAGGATGTTGAGTTCCTATTTGTTCTTTGCCAATTAATAACTCCTCATAGAGTTTTTCTCCTGGTCTCAAACCTGTTATGGTAATAGATATATCACCTTTATTAAGTTTTAGACCTTCGTTTATAACAGGGTTTAATCCATGCAGGCGAGCCATCTTTTGCGCTAGCTCAATTATCTTTATGGGTTCCCCCATATCGAGGACAAACAAGTCCCCACCCTTAGCCATAGAGCCGGCTTGGATTACCAGTTCTGCAGCTTCGGTGATTGTCATGAAGTACCTTTTGACCTCTCGATGTGTTACGGTTATTGGTCCACCATCTGAGATTTGCTTTCTAAATCGTGGTATGACAGAGCCTGAGGATCCTAATACATTTCCAAAACGAACTATTGAAAAACATGTGCTCGGATTTTCTTCAGACAGTGTTTGACAAATTAACTCCGCTAATCGTTTGGAGGCTCCCATGAAATTAGACGGTCGCACAGCCTTATCAGTTGAGATAAGTATGAAGCTTTCTACTTTTGACTCTATAGCTGCAGTTGCAAGAGAGTTAGTACCAAAAACGTTATTTCGAATTCCCTCTACAACATTCAATTCGACAAGAGGCACATGCTTATAAGCAGCAGCATGATATATGGTTTGTACATTAAAAGTATCTAGGATCCTGAGTATAGCGGTTTTGTTCTGTACAGAACATACTATCGGGATAAGATCCAAGTCATGTTCAAGGCCGATAGAAATCCTTTCTAGTTCTTGGTGAATTTTGTAGAGGGAATATTCTGAAATATCTAGGATTAATAATCTTTGAGGTAATTGATAGATTACCTGAAGACACAATTCGGACCCAATTGAACCTCCAGCTCCGGTGATCAGGACAGTTTTATTATAAATATTTTTCCCCATTAATTCAGGCATCGGGGGAACTGTATCTCTTCCTAGTAAATCTTCAATCGACACCTCCCGCAAATCTTTAAGTTTGGGTTGACCCTCAATAAGTTCCGACATTCCAGGTAAGGTCTTAACCTCAATAGGCAATTTTTCTAACTGATCAATTATATTTTTTCTGACTGAAACTGGAACACTGGGCATAGCCAAAAGTATAGCTTTCAGCTTTAGATCACCAATTTTTGGAGAAGCTTTTTCAAAGGGTATAACATTTAAGCCCCCAATTTGCACACCATCTAAGCGTGAGTTATCATCAATAAAAAGAACAGGTTTGTATTCCACGCTTTGTTCAAGTGCGTTAAGCAACTGCCTTCCTGCTTCTCCCGCACCGTAAATGGCCACTGGCTTATAACCTATCTTTCGGTGTGATAGGTAAACTTGTCTTAAGGCTAACCTAATCCCACTAACAGTCAGAAAAAGGATAGCAAAATATATAAATGGAACCGACCGCGGAACCTGAAGGGAAAAGACTTGTGAAACAATAAACATAACATTTGCTGATATCAAAGTTCCAATTCCAATAGCCACCAACGCCTTTGAAGATATATATCTAACAACTGCACGATATAAACCCAACTTAACAAAAGTTATGATGGTTATAGGAATAGTGGAAATAAGGTTTAGCCATGGTTCTATAGTAAGCGTAAAGCTAAGACTATCTAATCTTAACCACATGGCGAGAAAAAAGCATAGCGTGATCAAAAATGTATCAGTCAATACTTGAATTAGGCGTTTTGAACGTCTTTTGAGCGCAAATATTTTTTCAATAGCTAAGTCTAGCATTTTGTTTCATGTAACTGTTAATCTTTGTAAGTAAGGGTAAGTGTAACATTTTACCATGTAAAATAAAGGCCACAAAATCTTGAGTCCAGATAAATTAATTTGTATGTTTACTGAGAGAGAGAGTCCAGTTGATAGTAACAAGTTTTTGGAGTTGGTAAAAGGTTGTTTACAAAAAACCAAGATATTAGAGTTATTATCTTTGACATATTAAAGTTTCGCCACCACCTAAGCCTAAGTGACAGTATGATGATTAGTTATTTATCTTCAGCCTTGGAGTGATTTAAATCTTGAGCTAGCGATAAAGGGCTGTCATCTCAAAAAATTTACAACTAAAAAGAAAAGGGATTTAGATCAATATCTAATGAAAGAAAGAAAGAAAGAAAGAAAGAAAGAAGAATATATTTTGATTTTTACTAAATCAGAGTTGAAATAGAAGGATTTTACCAAATATTAAAAAAAGACTCAAACCAACCATTTAAGCTCATTTGGGGGGCTAGTGCGCATATATATTAATGTATCCCCTCCATATTAGCTATCAGCTAACTTTAATCTGCTCTAGTTTTTCTCTACGAATCTGTTCACGATGAAGGATGTATATGCCTGATGAAGCCACAATACTTACGCCTAAAATAGTCATGAAATCAGGTATGTCCCCCCATATGAAATATCCTAATAAACACGCCCAAATAACACTAGAGTACTTGAAAGGTGCCACTAGGGTGGCCTCACCGTACCGAAAAGTTTCGATCATAAGGAAATGTGCGAATCCGACCAAAAACCCACTCAGCGCAAACCATCCCCAATCTACAAGTGGGACAGGGATCCATATAAACGGTATTGTCATTAAGCTAGCAACAATGACTCCTAAGGTCGTATAAAACAGTATTGCGACTGAAGTTTCCTGACTGCTCAGGTGACGTGTCAGGAGGTCACGAAGGGCCCCAGCTAGGCTAGCCGTGAGTGGGAATAGAACCGCCCATTGAACAACACTACCATCGGGTCGTACAATGAGGATTATACCGATGAATCCAGTAACTACTGCGGACCAACGTCGCCAACCTACATACTCACCAATTAATGGTTGTGCCAATGCTGTAATAAACAAGGGACCAGCAAAGGATATAGCAATGGCGTCTGCAATTGGTAAATACGCCAAACCACTTATGAACAAAAAAATTCCAACGATCACTAGTCCGGCACGCACAGTATGGCCCGTGGGATTGACAGGTCGTAGGGAGTTGAGCCCCCCTGCTTTCCAGATCAGAACGGCTAAGGGCAGGCTTATAAAGATACCTCTGCAGAACAAGATCTGGCCAACGTGATAACTATTGGTCAGCCATTTGAGAACTGCAACATTTACAATAAGTACCGCGGCACCAAGGAGCATAGCAATTATAGCTTTTTTGGGCGCCGATGGTACTCCCTTGATTGTTCCAAGTTCACTAATAACAAAATCCTTCAAGGTTTTATATAATCTAAGTAGACAGTTTATTTTATTTAATACAATACAGTTAGACTGTTTCATCGATTAAATATCAGTTATTAACTCCCTCAGGCATTTTATGTTTTCGTACCTTAATTGATCAAACATACAGTATTTAATCCCATTTGCGAGTGTAGGGCGTGTATATCTTTGTCCATGCTACAAAAAGTAGAAGTTTGAAAGGAAATATTGGATGCGGGGATATTTGTGGTTGAAAATAAAAGGATAAGATAGTATCGCTCTTACTTGGCATTTAATTACCAACTTGTGCGCCTTGGAATGGTTCCTAAAGCACTAAAGCGGAGGAAACTCTCATGACAAAAATAGACGTTAATGACGAAGCATTTCATGCTGAGCAAGATTCTATTGTAGATAAAGTAAAAATAGAGCTTTATAGAAAGTATAAACAAAAAGTAGTGTTCCAACTTTCGAGTTTAGAAATAGAAAATATTAAAAGTTTACAGAGCCAAGGCATTTATCTTTCTCCTCAGGAGTACTTAGATCTAGCTATGTAGAAAACAGGTCCCTTTAATTTCAACTTGTGCACCTTGGCATCCTGCCTAAAGCACTAAAGCGAAAGGAATAATGAAATGGGTAAAATTATATCAGCATCTTGGGCGGAGAAGGACGATCCAATGTTTACTGGAAGATTTACAATCTCATCTAAGAAACAAAGTCAAAAGAAAGAAGCTTCTAATAATTTACGCAGACGTTTAGAAAAACAATTTTCACAGGGTTGTGATAATAAAGATCCTTTAGTAATAGCTATAGAAGAAAATCCAAAGAGCTTTAAAGAAGTGTATGCTGAAACTCCAGCAGCTAAGTCTCATAAGAAAGAAGATTAATGATCAACCATTTCTGGGCGATATTTTCGCCCAGATCCCACATTTACAAATAAAAATGCGTGAGCGCAATCAATTGCATGGATTAGGGCGTGGTTTCTTACCCATCATCTTAATAAATACACGATTTCATTTTTTTGTATGCTCAAGGACCTTTAAATCCTATAATAACTTAATTCTCTGCAAGCTAAATGTGCCCAATGAGTAGTCGTGCAGGAGATAGTTGACAAAAGGAATATAAAAAAAATTATAAAAGGAGAGGCTTATGAAGATGTTAGTAACTGTTAATATATCCAAAGGTTTTGCACGTTGGAAGGAAATGGCTGAAAGCTTAAATCCTGAAATGGAAAAAGTTGGGGTGAAAATGGTTTGGGCAGGGACAAATCCAGAAGAAAGCAAAATTTTCATGGTTGTTCACATGGAAGATGCATCTCAAATGAAAACTTTTGGTGAACGACCAGATATTGTCAAGGCTCGCACTGAAGCAGGCGCTGACGTTGCAAGTACTACTGTAGTTTCTCCCATAGGTGAAGATTGGACACCTAATTAGGGGAATTGACAAAATAGACTTAAGAAAAAGGAGAAAAACAAATATGTATATGGTGACCACAACATGGCGGCATGACAAACCTTTAGACAAAGTAAATATGCGCAAACTTCTATCTGAATTGAAGGATAGAAAGAATAGTAATGACGTAATTGATGTCATTTGGTTTGAAATTGATGAAATTACACATGGCTCTGTATTAATATATTCCTCTCAAGAGGCTTGTGAAAAAGATATGGAAGCAAGAAACAATAATCGGGAGGATAGTGGTCTAAAAATGCTTAGAGAAGAAAAGGGAGAAACTTTTGCTATAATGAGTGAACTTTGAAAAGCCTTTAAATTTGTACGCGTTAGCTCTAAATTTTTAGAGAGCATGCCAAGGTTAACATTAACTCTTACAAAACCAAAATATGAGAGTGGTAGACCTTGTTTGTATTAGAGTGTGGTTGCTTGGGGTAAGTGTCCAATCATTTGGGAATGGCTTTTTGGATAGAGAATGCGAAAAGATCCCAAAAGCCCTGCCAGGAGTATTTCATGGTAAATTAAAGTACCACACCATTTCTAATTTGCTTTCATTTCATTGAATGTTTCAATCATAACTTTTTTAATACTATTATGCCATGGAAATGAATTAATGATAGAACTGAAATCTGCTTTTTCTGAACCGAAACCGTTACTGAGCAACAAAAGCTCTTCCATTTTCCATTTTGCATCATCTTTTTTTCCAAGTTTCCAGGCTGCAGTTATATAATTCAGCATTGCACTGGCTGAGTTAGGATCCCTTTCTAATGCTTTGTTACTAAGTTCAAAAGCTTTTTTGTATTTGCTCAATGAAAGATACGCTCGAGACTCTCCCAAAAGGACGAAAATTGGAAATAATGGATCTATTTTTTTTACCGTTTTGAACGTAATAAGTCCCTGATCAAAATTACCAGTATTAATCAAATTAGTTGCTTTCATTTGTAATGCTAACAAATTTTCTGGTTCTAATTCTAGTGCTTTTGATATTTGTTCATTTGACTTTTCAATATCTCCATACTGGCCATAAATCAATGCTAGTGAAAAGTAACTGTGTGCTTCTTCTGGACTAAATTCAATAGCCATTTGGGCATAACTCTTTGCCTCATTTTTAAGAACCTCCAATTCCGCATTACTCGTAGCTCCTTCTCGTCGACCATCTGAAATACTTAAGGCCAAACTTATTGCCATGGAACCATAAGCTCTTCCAAATGTGGGATCTACTTTAATAGCCTGCATGTAATAATCTTGAGCTTCTTTTCTATTTTGACTGGCTAATCCTCTCTTGTATAGATCATATGCCTTAAGATTAGGCGTTTTGGAGTTAATAATTTTCTTTTCTTCTTTTTCAGAAAGCTTTACTGATAATTCATTAACAATTTTAATAACAAGTGAGTCCTGTAGACTAAAAATTTTTTGTTTTGGCTGTTCAAACCTATCCGCCCATATATTACGCCCAGTACGACCATTTACTAATTCAATACTTAACCTGATCAAATCACCTCGTAAGCGTGCATTGCCTTTCAGTAAATAATCAGCATTAAGAACTTTAGCCACCTCCTTATCCAAATATTCTTTGTTTTTGTAATTAAAAACTGAATTTCGTGATATAACAGAGAAGGCCTCAATTTTTGACAGATCAATTATTAAATCTTCTGTTAATCCATCAAAGAAATAATCTTGGGATGTTTCTCCGGCAGAATTAATGAACGGCATCACAGCAATGATCTTACTTCGACCATGGTCATCTGTGATATGATTATTTGACCACAAATTATAACCTACTAAAATTAAAATAATGACTAAAATAAGAGAAAAAAATGGTGCAATGATCTTAAAGCGTTTCTGACCCTTTCTTTTTAATTTTACAGATTTATCTCCTAGATTAATATCAAACGCATGCACAATGGTATTTTTTATCTTTTGCTCGCCAAGATCATCAAAAGAAAAATTTGTTTTCGATTTTACAAGCTCATAAACATTTTTTGAAAGGCAAATACCATTTGGTTTTGCTAAGGCTTCCAATCTAGCGGCGATATTAACTCCATCACCATACAAGTTACTTTTTTCTTGAACAACATCTCCTATATTGATTCCAATACGAAATTCCATTTTTTCTTTTAATTTAACTATTTGATTCCTTTCTTTAATTAAATTTTGAAATTCTACTGCACACACTAAAGCTGAAACTGCACTGGAAAATTCTGCTAAAACTGAGTCCCCGGCAGTATTAAAGATTCTACCTTCGTGTTGCAAAAATAAATCTTCCAAAATCTTTTTACATGCCCTTAGATTCATGAGTGTTTGTACCTCGTCCTTTTCCATCGAAGTACTATAACCAATAACATCAGTTGCAAATATTACTGCAATCTTTCTGGTAATATTTTCAGAGGACATCATGTACCTTAAAATGATTCAAAATTTTATATAAGACAACCATGACGGAATATTATCTGATTGAAAAGATCTGACTTATAAACCTTTTTAAACCAAAATGTGTGCGTGGCACCAGTTACTTGGATTTGGATGCATTTTTTAGGGCAGGGGTAACCCACCCCTTAGATAGCAAGGACTGTTCTCTTTATATTTATACCTAAAAAGGGAAGGCACGCTTGCAAAAGACCACCCGTTTTGAGAAAAGTGCCACCTTTTGGCTACCATTTTCCAAAAACAGGAGATTTTTAAGAATTTCACTGAACAACCATGTGAGCCACCAAACTCCTTAATTTATTGGCCTTATATGGCAAAGAGAAAGGAATTTGAATCCTGGGAACCCGTGTAGGCTCAACGGTTTTCGATAGCGTCAATCTAGTTGTCAGGAGTATCATTAGGTACAGAAAATCATACAAATAAATGGTAGGACGTATCAACAGTCTCACTGATTAACAGCATTCCGAAAAAAGTACCACCATTTGGCTACAATTTTTACCATGAAGCTAAAGCAAAATTCCACTACTTATCTATTTCGGTTTAGAAGAGTGCCCAAGTCTAATCTTTTCATGTAAGTTGTTAATATGGAAGTATCTATGAATGAAAAGTATTATCGGAATAGGCATAGTAGGATTTGATGGCTTACCATACTTTGAGAGTAATTTCTCAAATGTTACTGGTTCTGTAGGGATGTCAGGGTCTCTTGTTGCTTTTACAAAAAAAAAATATTATTGAACATTGGAGCTACTTATTCCATAAATTCAAGATCATCAGATTAGTTATAAGCGAATGAGATTAACCAAACCTTTTAGATTTTTACTATTAATTTCCTTAATAAGCGCTAGTAGTTCTGGAGATGCTACCAGTCCAAATTATCAGAATTATCTCAGTAAATTAATAAATAAAATCTCAGACCGAGTTGTTGAAACAGTTGTATCTCTAGCCCGAACCCAGGCCGAAGTAACTTACGGGACTGTTACTTATAATCCTACGCTTGGTTCAATTTTTTTGAATGATCTGCGCGTAGCCCCATACGTAAGTTCAGGATTAGTTGGTTGTGTCGTCTCAGTTGGCACAATTGGATTTTCTTTATATCGAAACGATTTCTCGTCAGTAGATAATGTTGATTCTGGATTGACGGATGTCAAGATTTCTCCACTTTGCTTGCCACTCGAAACACGTGGGGTTCTTGCTATAGCTGGGATAAGGGAAATACATATTCCTGCAGCGAGAGTTAAATTAACCCATCACTACCCGTCATCCGCAACTTCCTTAACTTTTTTTGTAAGCTTACATGACACAGCATCGGTCACAGCAAATGCAGATTTTAGTTATTTGTCTTTTTCGGAGGAAGCGTCTCTTTCTTTTTTAGCAAAGCTTAAATCCGCAGAATTGTCTATTATCAATAACGGAATGTGGGAAGCAGTTCTTCCTCAATTACCTCCCGTCTTTACCACACCTGGTCTAGCCAGTGCTTCTTTTGCCGAAGCTCTGCGAGATACCTTAGATAGCAAAACTTCTTATCAAACAATTGAGAATATAATTTCAAACTTGGTCCCTGCTATTGATGAGTTCTTAAAGGATCCAAAGAAGTTAACTATAATGACCAGAATACCAGATGATGAACATATCACGCTCTCTATTAATACAGTTAATCGGATTGAAACAATAATCAATGCACTGCAACCAATCCTTATTGCCAACTACAAAAATGATTTTCAACTTCTACCGACAGAAAAATTGGTAGCGGCTGTTAGCGGAAGTACGCAATCATTGACAGATACTGAAATTCTTGATTTGGCAAATCTGTTTGTTGAGGGTAAGCATGTACCAAAAAATAATGAAATAGCAGCAAAATTATTAGTAGATCTAGGTAGACGGGATGTTGTAGAGGCATTTCGAATGCTCGCAGAGATTCAAATAAAGACTCAAGACTATGAATCTGCTTACTTCAATGCTCTGAAGCTCTCGCATCATGAGAATAGTTTAGCTACTGGTTTAATAAATCGACTCGAAATTGAGCTACCATTAGATGTCGTAATTTTAATTCAAGACAGATTTCTCTCAACCATACTAGAAAGTTCCTTTGAAGAAGGGATTGATTATTTTGACAAAGCTTTGGCACACCTCAATGGATCAGGTGCAGTAAAATCATATCTTGGGGCATATTACTTTGCCTTATTGGCTAAGGCTAATGGTGACGTGCGGTCTGAATTCATAATTGATAAAGTGGAAGAAATTTCTGCAGGTTTTTCAGACTTAAATCTGAGGGAATGGCAGGAAAAGATCACTATGATTCAATCTAAAGCAACATCTAATTGGCTAGAGTTTCAACTGTCTTCACAGATTGAGATTAAAGAATAATTGAGAGCAACTTTTAAAGAAAAGCAAAGACTTTTAGAAAAAAAATTCCTTTTTTTCATTTGCCTTAGCTTAAATCCAATAGTTCACATTTTAAGTTGAAAAGTCACCTAAGTCATTGATTTTAAGCAATAAAATTGGTACGTCCCTAAAGGCCTTTATTCAATGATTTCAATAACTTACAGAAGCTTTATGCCTACTTCTCGGTCATGATCGGTCAATTTACTTTAATTGAACATACAAGACCCCAGTACCTTTATTAGAAATTAATTGTTTTTACATTCCGGCTTGAGCAGCTTTACTTATAACTTTGCATTTTTTTCTTTTCCAAACCAAGTTGAGCTAAACCGCATTTAAAACAACGGCCCAAATTTAAGAGATAAAGGCTAAGAAAGTCCTTTTCTCAGAATTTGAATAGCCTTGGGTAGCCCCTGACAGCTCCACACGTCAATTATTTCCTTCCAGACTTTATAAACCAACCATTAAGAACAGCCGATAGGACTCTCCTGAGGCTTCCTAGAGTCACTGAGAGGCATTAATAGCCCGAACATCCGCCCTTTAAGGCTATTTAGGAGGGAAGGACGTGCATATTCTAGCGATAGCTATCGTCTAACTTCAGTCTGCTCCAGCTTTCCTCTTACAGAATCATGGTCTTTCGGAATGGAATTACGATAATATCTATAGGTAATGTCTGTACTATAGTGACCATGTCTATGAGCTAGAATGTACATTGAAAATGGGTAATAATGTAAAATTACGGTCACTTTTGCCACAAATATTGAGCTCATACAAGTATTAGGGAATGATTAAGGAATTAACGTGAAGATTGCTCTGGTTATCGATCTGGATGGTACGCTTCTCAAATCTGACATGCTTCATGAAAGCTTTTGGTCTGCTGTAGCCAGAAATTGGCGAAGTATTTTTTTGACTTTTGTTTCCTTGGGGCGAGGGAAGGCAGCACTCAAGAACTACCTTTCTTCCGAAGCTGATATCGATATAACCTCTTTGCCTTATGACGAATATATTATCGACTATATACAAAAATACCGGCAGCAAGGTGGACTTACTGTGTTGGTAACTGCGTCCAATCAGCTCTTTGCTGAAAAAATTGCCGAGCACTTGCAGATTTTTGACGAAGCGTATGGTTCCAATATCGCACGTAACCTCCAAGGGTCTACAAAAGAGACATTTCTCGTGGATAGATTTGGGGTTGGTGCATTTTGTTATATGGGCGATTCTGTTGTGGATTTACCTGTCTGGCAAGTCTCCAGCAAAATAGTCACGGTTAATGCCCATACTTCATTACGTCAAAAAGCTGAAGCCCTTGGCAAACCCATTGAGCATCTGGAAACAACCTCAAAATCTGTAACCGCCTACATCAAGGCTTTGCGCCCGCACCAATGGTTGAAAAATTTGCTAATTCTTCTCCCCATGCTTTTAGCACATCAGTTTGATATGCAGACATTACTGAACAGTCTAATCGCTTTAGCTTCCTTTTGCCTTGTTGCATCCAGAGTTAGACCCTCAGAATGGCACCCTGATGCTCATTAGCCTTAACACATTGAATTGTATGCACTTTTAGGTGAAACACTTCAGGTGGTGCGAAATAAAATGAGAAAGAAATATACAACACCCCATATGATTGAGCGTGATGGGGTTTTTTATTACGTCAGACACATTCCTACAGATTTAAGAGAAACCTACTGTGTAAAGAGACTGTGCTTTAGCTTGAAAACAAGATGCAGATCATCAGCAGTTCGTGCATCAAAATCAATTAGTACCAAATTAAATGATTATTGGTATGGACTTCGCTTGAATCGAATGGATATCCCAACTGTATGTTTGGCAAATTCAAGAGATGAATTACGTAAGGAAGCCCCTACTCTATCAGATGCATTAAAGATGTATCTTAGATTGAGAGGTAAAAGTGACGATAGAGAATTTAACAGGACAGCTGAGAGGAATGTTGAATATGTATCCAAGCTTTTAGGGGATAGGCCCATTGATAGGTATTCTTCAGAAGATGCAGCCAAATTTCGTGATTGGCTGATAAACAGAAACATGAGTACTGCGAGCATTAAAAGGAATTTCGTTGCAGTTAGATCGATAATAAACTTGGCTATAAGTGAAAAAGGTCTCGATTGTAGCAATGGGTTTTCAAAGACATTCTTACCTAGAGGTAGACCACCAAATACTAGAAAACCCATTCCTGTCCACTCAATTAATTACCTCCAGAAACGATGCTATGAGATTGATGATAAAAGCAGGTGGTTACTTGCCTTAATAAGTGACACTGGAATGAGATTAGGCGAAGCTGTAGGCTTAGCAAAATCAGATATTTTTATAAGAGAAAGCATCCCATTTGTTAAAGTTAGACATCATGAATGGAGAGGTTTGAAGACGAAAAGCAGTCAGAGAGATATACCTTTAGTTGGTGCTTCTCTGTGGGCTTCTAACCGTATACTAGCTTGCAACAGCGATAGTATTTATGCTTTCCCCAAGTACAATAACTCTTCAAAGAGCAATGCCAATTCGGCAAGCAGTGCAATTAATCTATGGCTAAAAAAGCAACTGATTAAACCTTACCAAATTCATGGGTTGAGGCATAGTATGCGTGATCGTTTGAGAGCCATAGAGTGTCCTAGTGATGTAATAGATAGGATTGGAGGTTGGACCACTGCTGGCATAGGGCATAGCTATGGTGAAGGCTATCCGTTAAGGGTCCTGTATAAATGGCTTAAAAAGATTTGTTGAGTTAACCTTTCGCACCACCTGAAGTGTTTCACCTAAAAGTGCATACAATTCAATGTGTTAAGGCTAATGAGCATCAGGGTGCCATTCTGAGGGTCTAACTCTGGAGGCACCACACAACACATGAACTGTAGCAATTACAATAACTTAGTGTTTCGTGAGTCACTGTCAATAGGCACGTTTTCTTTCACACTTTCTTTCACAGTAAATTAACCGTTACTAGTACAGGGGAGTGCCTCACCTAAGTGTTAACTAGGGTAGGCATGAGCCATACCCCCTCCATGCGTATGTATATTCAATGTGTTACACAGATCAGTGACACAGGTTGGTAACCACTTTAGGTGTCTTATTAAGGTGTGCAGTTAGGATGATAGGTCTTTAAGTGAACTTATAATGGACTCTCAGTGACTCCTGGATGACTCAGGAGAGTCATATTGGGTGTATGGAAGGGTATTGGACTCTTGAGATAATCTTGAGTCTCTGTGGGCTTTAAAATATTAATCTTCCAAACAGTCTACAAAAAAGCTTACAGCAAAAACGAAACTGCCTAGGCTACAAATTTAACATTGAATAGTTTAACTTTGTAGTACAAGGCAAAATTTCTATGGCTGATTGACACGCATAAATTCTTTCCCATGATTGCTTTTCCCAACGTCTCATAGCTACATTGGTTGGCCTTAAATCAATAAAAAACAAACTTCCTTAATATGGTTTATCTTCTAAAATGATCTCTTTGATAAAGATTATGCTAAACGCAAAACTGAAAACAGAAAATTGCTGTTCTAAAAACTCGTACTGATCGAAAGAAAAAATAGACATAATAAAATAAACCAATAATACATATACCAAATAATATTTGTCTCCAGCCTTCAAAAGTAATTTGATGGTTTGCTTTCCATAAACTTTCTTTAACGCTTTGATATTTCGAAAATAAGTTAAAAATAAAGCTAAGAGAAGAAAAAACGGAGCATACAAATAATAAATGAAAGGATTAAAAAAATTGTGAATGTTTAATTCTTTTTGTTGATTATATTTTTGAAAAAACTCACCAGATTCAATAGAGAAAACACGCTGCCCCCAACTAATCTCCTCCATACCATAAAGGAACATAGCTAAAGCAAATAGCAGAGCAAGATGTCTGCCCAAAAATACTGCTGAAAAGAATATTATGGCCGTAGCAAATGCAAGTATCGCAGTAGCCAACTCGAAGGCATCATCCTCATATTTGGGCCTACCTAAAAGCTCATTTTGATTTACATAAAACAGATAATGACTAAAAATAAATATCAAGTAAATTGAAATAAATTTCACTGAGCTTGTTGGCAGATTAGAAGTGACTTTATAAAAACCCAGTAAGAGAATTAAAATATAGCAAGGAGCAAAGAGAGCCTTAAGCCAAGCAAGTTTTTTTGCTTCGATCTTACCATCATTTGATAATGTTACTTCCAACGCATAAATCACCGTGTCAAATCTAAAAAAACTCAGTATTAAAAATGCTGTTGTCCACAAGATCGTAAGAACAAACAAAAAAATAAAAGTCTTTTTAAATGGATTTACTAAATTGTTTTGGTTTTCCATGCTTTCTTTAATAACCTTATTTTGCTAATTATTCCAAAAATTAACGAAAATATTGCGGTAAATTTGTTCATATTTTCAGCCTAAAAGTTGCCAGGCGGAGTGCAGGCAAGTGAAGTAATCGCCCTTGCTTCAGGCCATTGTTTCTTCAGTCTATCCGTTTGATCAAAGATAAAAATTGGTTGTAAATCAATCCTTTTTTTAGAAAAAGGACACCATTTGGACACCATTTTTTAGAAACAGGAGGTTTCCAAGAATTTCTTTAAACCACATGTAACCCACCAAACCCTTATTTTATAAAGGTTATATGGCGGAGAGACAGGTATTTGAACCCTGGGAACCCTTACGGGCTTAACGGTTTTCGAGAGCGTCAATATAGTTATCAGGAGTATCATTGTTTGCAGAAAACCATACTAATAAAGGGTAGGGCTTATCAGTAGTCTCACGGATTAACAACAGTTCTGAAAAAAATACTCAATTTTTTCTATTTAACCACGGACACCAGCTTTGAGTTATTGGACGACCGCTCTTTTTTCGTTTACAGAGTTGACAGCATCGTGGAAATTAGACTTATTGAGAAAAATCATTCTCTAGTTATTTCAACGTTAATTCTTTTTTGCTTGGATTTCTGAATATGGGCCACCGTCAAAATCTTCCTGAGACAGCAAGCGTCGCAAATTATGAGAGTAACGGTCGTCTCAGTGCACCGTCTGCGGTCAGAAATGCTGAACCTATTGTCGAATTAGTAAGAAAGACTGCAACCAAATCAGGCAATGCACTGGAGATAGCCAGCGGTACTGGCCAGCATGTTGTAAAACTTGCCTCTGCTTTACCACATCTAAATTGGCAGCCCTCAGACGTGGATGAAGATCGTATTAAAAGTATTCGTTGCTGGAGTGACGACCAGCATTTAACAAACCTGAAACCTCCGTGCCTGTTAGATGCAACTACGAAAGGTTGGGCTGCAGAGCATCATGGTCAAGACCTCATTCTCTTGGTGAACTTACTGCATTTGATTAGCGCTAAAGAAACAAAAATTTTGGTAAAAGAAATGTCCATGGCTCTGGTTTCAAGTGGACTTTCAATTATTTACGGACCTTTTATGCGTAACGGAAAGCTAATTAGTCAGAGCGACATGGAGTTTCATCATAGCTTAATTAATACAGACCCCGATTTGGGATACAAAAATGACTTAGATATGTTGAATTTGTTTGGTGAGGCAGGATTAGTCCATTTGAGTACTGAAAAAATGCCTGCAAATAACTTGGCATTTATACTTCAAAAACCCTAAATAGGTCTTTCCATCAAATAACATAACTAATCAATCCCAGTTTATATTGTGCATCTATAATTTGATACTTTTTCAAACCAAGTTCTCCAAGGGTGGTGAATATTTCCTAGTAAAATATAACACTATAGCTTAGACATAAGATTCTATTTTAATGCAGCTCTAGTTTTAATACCGATCTTATTAAATAGGATTAAAATTACAATTAAAAATATAAATGAATAACCAAATAAAATGTGGCTCATTTGAATGCCTAAATAATCACTAACCAAACCAAAAATAATAGATCCTAATGCTGCAGATCCCATATTAATCATTATCCATATACTCATTACTCTTCCTCTAAAAATATCTTTTAGTTCAAGTTGTATTTTGGACTGTATAGAGATACCAATAGTCGTTGCTAAAAAACCTAAAATAAAAATTAAAAATAATGAAATTAAAAAGTTATTTGCATGTCCTATTGATAAAACAATGAAAGGAATTGCTAAAGCCACAAAAAGGGTATTATTTGAAACATTTGTCCCTGAAGTTTCTGCTTTTCCGAGAGCTTTTGCTATAGAAGAAAAAAGTGCACCAGCTCCAGCAGTTGCAGTTATTAATCCTAATCCCGATGGACCTTGATTAAATACTCCTTCAGATATTAAAGGCAAAGTTTCTAAAACACCCCTACCAACAAAAGCTGTTAATCCACTGAAAAATATTGAGAATTTAATAACAGAGTTAGAAAAAATAAGTTTTATTCCTTCTAAAAAATCAGAAATTAGAGACCTATATTTATCATCAGAAACCAAATCTCTAGGTTTGATAAACATGATAAAAACCATTACTGGTAAGTAAGCAAAAATCGAAATGAGAATGGTACCACTAGCTCCTAAATATTGTATTAAAAAACCTCCAACTGCAGGTCCAATTAGCCTTGATGCATTAAAATTAACAGCGGTTAGTGCAACAAGTGAAGGAACTTGAGATTTATCAATTAGTCTAGGTGCTAGAGACATTCGTATTGGGTGGGATGCTGAGGCAATAATTCCAATAAATAAACAAATTAACAGTAAAGACTTTATAGTTAGAAAATCTGTTAAAATGAGGAAAAATAATGTTGAAGAACATAAAATCATTGCACTATATGATAAAAAGAAAGCGAATTTTATATTTGCTCTATCAATAAGAACTCCAAAAATTGGTCCGCTAAAAATAGTTGGAACTAGACTAAGAAAGGCAGCAATTCCAACATATAATGGTGAATTGGTAATCTCCCAAGCAAGCCAACCTATAATAATCCTTTGTATCCATAGACCATTAAGAGCTATAAAACTTCCAAATAAATATAATCTAAAGTTGGGAGAATTTAATGCAGTAATATTCATGTATGCAAAAGATATATAGATTTTTTATAATTCGGTATATACATTTTTAATAAAAAAGAATTTTGAAAAGAATTGATAAATTTCTATTCTCTTTATATATTCACCTAAAAAGGGAAGGGAGGTTTACAAAAGGCTACCCTCTTTTAAAAAATAAACCCCTTTTTAACCCCTTTTTTATAAAAAAAGACATTTCCAGAAATTTTACCAAACCCATATTTCATTGGGCTTATATGGCGGAGAGACAGGGATTTGAACCCTGGGAACCCGTGAAGGCTCAACGGTTTTCGAGAGCGTCAATATAGTTATCACGAGTATCATTGGTTACAGAAAACCATACAAATAAAGGGTAGGGTGTATCATTAGCCTCACTGATTACCAGCACTTCTGAAAAAAAGGACACCATTTGGACACCATTTTTACCGTTTGCTTTAGGCTAAAACCAACCTCTCACATTTTGGTTTGGAGGGGTAGGTAAGCCTGGGCTAGTAATTCGAAAGTTTTTTTCATACTCTATAGGTTCCCAAAAGGCTTAAAAATACAATGACAAGATTTTTATTTAAAATACTCTTATTTGTTTTACTCCTTTTTGCAGGCTCAAGCTTTGGTTATGAAAGTAACTTACCGGAGTGTCCTTCATCTGGATATTTCCATAATTGCTATGGTTCCTTTACTCATAACAATGGTGCCAAATACGTAGGGGAATGGAAGAATAACAAACAACATGGTCAGGGCGCCACTACCTGGCCCAATGGTGGCAAATACGTTGGTGAATGGGTGGATAACAAAATGCATGGTCAGGGCACCTATACCTATGCCGATGGTGACAAATACGTTGGGGAATATCAGGCTGGTAAACGGCATGGTCAGGGTACTTTTATCTGGGCAAATGGTGAAAAATACCTAGGAGAATGGAAGGATGGCAAACAGCATGGTCAGGGCACCACTACCTGGCCCAATGGTGCCAAATACGTTGGGGAACTTAAGAATGGCAAAAAGCATGGTCAGGGTTCTTTTACCTGGCCCGATGGTGCCAAATACGTAGGGGAATATCAGGCTGGTAAACGGCATGGTCAGGGCACCATTACCTATGCCGGTGGTGGCAAATACGTGGGGGGATTTCAGGATGATAAACAAAACCGATTTGGTGTCTATCAGTTTCCCAGAGGAGAGAATAGTGGTGATAAATTATTTGGCTATAGTGTTGATAATGAATGGGTACATTATCTTTATGTGGCACGTAACGGGGCTGCAAAATTTGGTGATAACTGGGGAGGAGAGCGTCTAAATAATAATGTCCACAATGTTTTGCCTTCATTAAAAATGTTTTTCAACGGATTTGATAAAGAAACTCGTAAAACAATACAATACGTGCTTTCAAAAGAAGGTCTTTATAACTCTAGTATAGATGGAAAGTGGGGAAGAAATACACTTAACGCCATCGCTGAGTTTGCCGTTCTATACGTTAAAACAATAGAGCTTGATAGGCCACAGGCAATAGGAGAGGTTTTTAATGGGATAATAACAGTGGCTGAAAATAGATTTAAACCCAATCAAGATAACTTTGTAGGTCAGGATGATAACCAAGTTGTTGCAGCTTCTTCTGGTACAGGTTTTTTCATATCTAAAAATGGTCATATTGTTACCAATAATCACGTAATAAAAGGTTGTAATGAAGTTCAAGCTCTCTTTAATGGAAGACGATTAGAGGCACAAATAATAGCCAAAGATAACTTAAATGATTTAGCCGTATTAAGGGTTGATCAAAAGCCTCCTCATATCTTCCCACTATCATCAGGAAACCCTAAACTTCTACAGGACATATATGTTGCAGGATACCCTTTCGGAAAGTTCATGAGTTCATCCATAAAAGTTACAAAAGGCATTGTCAGTGCCTTAGCTGGATTGGGAGATAACTATTCTGAAATACAAATTGATGCTGCCATTCAACCAGGAAATAGTGGTGGACCTATTGTAGATGAATTTGGAAATATTGTCGGTGTAGCAGTTGCTAAACTAGACATAAAAAAAGTGATTGAAGATTATGGAGTGATACCTGAAAATGTTAATTTCGGTATTAAGGTTTCTACACTTAAGGCTCTTTTAGAGGGAAATAGTATTAATTTTACTTCTGCTAACGGTGCTCAGATAAACAAAACTGAATTAGGTAATAATTTAACTAAGGGAACCGTCCAACTTTCTTGTTGGATGACTGTAGCACAAATTAGAAAAATGCTGAATAAGAAGACCTTTTTTAAAGAATTTGAATAGCTCTCTCACACTAGCTTCCAGAAAATTCTTATGATACGAAGAAGAATATTTTTGTGAGAAAAAAACTAAGATTAACCTTAGTGACCTTAGTAAAGCAAAACTACGATAATAAAGGAATATGCTAAGTTGATATAATGGTCTTAATAATTCTCTGAATAAATAACTAATAAAATCATAAAAAAGATTAAAAACCATATAAGACGGCTTTTGAATAACCAGTAAATTATCATTAAAATAATACCAGCAGTAACAATCTCAAAAATCATTTTTATTGGTTTGTGAACGCATCATCTTAGTTTGCTTGAATTTATATCAAAAGAAAAGTATTTTGTGGGCTCTTAATGTTCGGGGGGCAACTGCACCAGTTTGAAGCCCACACAGACTCAAGATTATCTTTAAACCACCCATTCACAACACCCAATGTGGCTCTCCTGGGGATTCCTCGAGTCGCTGAAGGTATTAACAGCCACAACCATAAGCCCTGAAGGATATGTCTTAGGGGTGGATGACATAAGTGTCATAAGTATCATATCCCAACGAAGCGTGGGAAATGTAGAGTAGAGAGTTCATTAAACCTTGAAACGAAATATGATACTTATGATAGATATGACAATGCCCCTCTGACTAGTGTAACTAATCATTTTGAATGAGGGTATGGTTTTTTGGGGTAGGGGTCATCCCACCCTCCCAACAGCAGGGGCTGCTCTCTGTATATTAATACCTAAAAAGAGAAGGGACGTTTGTAAAAGGTTACCCGTTTTTAGAAAAACCACCTTTTTTCCACCCTTTTTTTGAAATAAGGACATTCACAGTAATTTCACTTAACCATATAAAAGTCACCAAAGCCCTATTTTACAGAGCTTATATGGCGGAAAGACAGGGATTTGAACCCTGGGAACGCTTGCGCGCTCAACGGTTTTCGAGAGCGTCAATATAGTTATCAGGAGTATCATTGGTTACAGAAAACCATATAAATAAGGGGTAGGGCTTATCAGTAGTCTCAGGAGTTATCAGTAGTTTTGAAAAAAGAAACCCCTTTTTAACCCCTTTTTTACCGTTTAACTTCAGTCTGCTCTTTAAGCTACAGAATTGTAGACCACTAGGACATCACTCGCAGAAGATAGGGTGAGACCCTAAAGCTGGATTGATAATGACACCAGGTAATCTTGTCTCCTAAAAACGAAACGCTCTGGTTGTCACCTGTTTGCATATAGAAAGCCAGTTTATCTCCATCGGCTTTATTGTAATCTTTTATGATGTCGTTCCCTGATTGATTGCAAAACTTAAAGGTATCGGCTCCGTTTCCACCTGTTAAATTGTCAATACCTTTTGCTCCAAACAGGACATCATCGCCATCACCACCATTTAAGGTATCAGTCCCAGCAGTAAACTCAATGATGGAAGTTAAGCAAAAATTGAAGCTTTTGTGGAGTCACTCTATTTTTAGCTTTTACTTTACAATACTAGATGAATGAGGAAGCAATATATAATTAGTATGTATAATTCTGAAGCGACACAGGCACGCCTGTTTTGAGCTTTGACGATAACATTTCTGATGAGGAACAACTTCGAATAACAAATTTTAATTACATTCCAATGGATAGGTATCGTAGTTCTGCTTGTCCAAATATCTCAAACGATTGGGTATACCTTCAACAATCTTTTTATAAGTAGAATTAGAAAGTTTACCTGGTTTGCACCGTACTGCAATCCACCAGTTAATTGTTTCAGCAACATCTTCGCTGTCGGGATACTGTTTTGCATATTCAGATATAAACTTGCTATCTGCCTTCGCTGCTTTTTTCCACTGCGAAGAGTTAACCGAGCCCCCCCAATCCCAATCTAATGAAACGTGTCCACTTTCATGCATAATTACCTCTTCTTCACATACTCCCAACTTGCTGCCCGTATGAATAAGGATATCGTAATTTCCGCCACCCCAGTCATGATCTCCTTTATGAATAGTAAGAGTTCTCAGGTTTTTGCTTCTTAAAAAATTTGGTAGTTGCCCTATCATTAAGACAAATTTCAATGCTTGTTTTTCCGCTTCTTCTCTGTTTTTGAATTCAGAATTAACTCGAACTTTAATTTCATGGCCTTTTTCAAAAGTTGCTTTGAAGACAAAAGCATTGAAATAATTTTGTTCCCAAGCACTTATTTTTTCTTTTCTTCTATCCCACCACTTTATTCTTTTTTCTTCGACAAAAGAAATTTTATCAAAGCTAGTAGGATCCTTTTTTGTAAGAATATCACAATTTGTAAAAAGATTGTCTTCAAGTAAATAACCGTTACTTGCATACGCGTTCTTACCTAATAAAAAGCTCAAAACGATGATCCCTAAAATCTTTTTCATAAATTGCCTCCGTAAATTTTGAAATCTGCTGCTTTAACCTGATCCAAAATACATCTTTACACGGTTGAAATGTAAGCAGATGCTCAATTATATTTCAACAAAATTATGGACTGTGTTAGAGAGCACCAGGCTACTGGTTCAGGCGAATTATATCAAAAGGACACAGTTGAAATTACAGGTTTAGATCAAGGACAAGTATCTGGGTGATCAAGTAATAGTTTTGAATTAAAAAGCGGGGAGCGCTTTGAGGGCACATATAGCCTATACACCCGCTATTTCCTTCCAGACTAAACACAACCATTCAAAACACCAATACGACTCTCCTGAGGCTTCCTAAGGTAACTGAGAGGGCATTAGAGGGTAGGGGGCGTTTATATTCTAATGATAGCTATCGCTTAACTTTAGTCTTCGCCATCATTGCTCTGGTAGCATCATGGTCCTTCTTAATAAAAAGACGATAGTATTTGTAGGTAATATCTGTATGGCCTCGTTATTTTGAAGCTTTACCAACCACCACCGCCTCCACCACCACCGCCTCCACCTGAATAACCTCCCCCACCGCCTCCATATGATGAAGATGATGAAGGCTCACGGTAATTTGAGGACGACTTTACATTCGAAGAAAATTTCTCGATGGATCTATGCTGACCCCATAGACTTTCTTCAGAAGAAGTGGCATCTTCCTTAGACCAAGCCTCAATCTCTTTTGCATATTTATCTGCCCAATTCAGGCTCAGCTGTAATGCATAGGCATAAGGATAAATGCTTTCAAATTGCTCTCTGTTTGGTTCTGGTTCGTCATCAGACAATTGTCGGTGTTCAGCAGCCATTATGTACATTTTAAGACCACTTAAATAAGCTCCAATTTCTCGACCTTTTTTTGTCTGATTCCGAAATGTATAATTAACCATTAGCATTGCAAGAGTGGTGAGAAATGGATGCAAGAAAAAGAAAAGAGCAGAAAATATAAAAAATAGACCAAACAAAACCCCAAAAAAGAATGTCACTACCAAGGAAGGTACTACTAGAAAAACCAGACCGAGTATGGCTATATTGAGTAAAATAGGCCTTACTTTGAGTGGCTCCAGTCTGGATTTAGGAAGGCTTCTCGTCAAAACCAACCAAAAAATCAAGACTAGTAATCCATAAATGGGGATTAACACCCAAAAATCCCCAAAGGAAAGCGCCCACAAAGGAGGCAATAAAAAAGCAATTAAAAAGAATAATCTTGGTCCACGATTTTCCTGCAAGGAAGCAAAGCGAAATTCTGACTCTAAGTACCCCATTAGTTTTTGTTTAGCTGCATAAATACTTTTAGCAGCCTCAGTACTTTCCTCAAAATCGAAAAAGGCAATTTCACTAGCGGGGTCCCACGAAGATTCAGGCTGAGGTGATGCTGGAATAAGAGACTCGATGACAGCTCTTTCACCGGCTGATAGACCCTTTAGCTCTATAGTTTGCCGAATGATTTTTCTTCCATCGATTTTAATAGCACCTTTTGAAGCAGCACTAATCAAAGCGGTTGTAAAAACATGGTGAGAGTTAACATTGCCAGAGGCATAAATATAACGCGCCGCCGCTGGAGAAATATTTTTTGGAGGTTTAAATCTAGGAAAGACAGTGATTGGTTTGGGATCTCTACCAATTCGACCCCAAACTAAAAAAGAAAGCACCATTAATAAGAGAGTTATAACATAAGACATTGGAACTCTTAGTTCGGGGAGCCTCTGAAAAAGTCCAGATGATCTGACATAGTCCTGAACTCTGACATAGTCCTGAACAGTTTCTGGGGCCATAGCTATTTCGATTGTTATGCCATTTTTAGCTTCTAAAGATCGGGTGGTTGAGAAAGAAATGGTACTATCAGATTTTTTTTCTTCTTTTACGTTAAGCATATTACCTGATGTTCCCTTACTACCACTATAGACAAAGACCTTTTCTTCGAGAATATCACTTGGCAAAGAAACAGAGATTAATGCTTTCTCTATTGGAAAATCCCATTCCGGGCCAATAGCACTCCAATAAAGCACGTCTGCGTCCGGATATTGTAGAACTGCCTTTGGAACATTATAGCTAATCTCGTAGACATAACTTCGGCTAGTTGGAAGTAAATAATCCTTGTCCCCAAAATATACTTTATAATAGGCACCAGAAGGACCCCTCTTTGCTATCTTTTCCTCTTTCCCATCTCTACTGACTTGAATATCCATGTATGGAATTTTAGGTTGATAGCTCTCAACATTATCTAGCGGAAAACTTCGGTATATCCCCCTTTTGATTTTTTTTCCCTCAACAAAAACTGTAATCCTTTCCGAGACTTCAATCGACCCATTCTTTGAAACATCAAGTATTACCTGATAATCTTCAATTCTTTCCTGGGCAAAGCCTTCATTCAGAAAGACCGAATAAAAAAAAGCCAAAAGTATTAATCTTGGAGACATAGATTATCTTCTATCAAAATCAACTGCAGGAAGTTTTCTTTTCTTATCTGGATTATCTAATTCGAAAAAAACTGCTTGGGTGAAATTGAATGCTTTCGCAATGAAAACATTTGGAAATACTGCGCACGTCGTATTATAATCTCGTACGGTTCCATTATAATACCGGCGACTCATTTGAATAGCATTTTCAAGTTCAGAAAGTTCTTTTTGGAGATCTTGAAAATTCTTATCAGCTTTTAAATCTGGATAATCCTCTGCTATTGCCATTATCCCATACATGGCCTGACCAATTTTCTGTTCTTGATCTCCCCTAAACTTTAAATCATCAGTGTCTTTGTCAGCCCTTATCTTTACAATTTCTTCTAAGCTCTCAGTCTCATGTTTCATGTAACCTTTGACTGCAGAAACAAGATTTGGGATGAGATTCACCCTTCTTAACAACTGGACGTCTATAGAACTCCAACCTTCGTTTACCAGGATCCTCTGTTTTACCAGAGAGTTATAGATCGTTATCAACCAAAATAAAGATACCAAAAAAACTATGAAGAGGAACACTACAATTAGTGAGACCATATATATCAAGGCTTCCATCTCAATGACCTAAAATAAAAATCATTTTTATGATACTCTCATTAATTTTCATAATTCCAATTACCAATTTTGGTATTTTTGTGTCCTTCTGAATAAAGCTAACAAAGTGGTGATTTGATTATTGTTTAAAAATGTACATTAAGTAGAAAAAGGGGGGTTTTTGTATATGATATACTGACCTTTATTTAACAGTTTTGAATTATTACACCAAATCTTAACTCTCAAAAAAATGAATATCCATTATAATACGAAGATACTTCAGATTTAACGAAAAACAATGGTTACGTTAGGTAAGAAACCCAACTCGGCCTATGCCTTTTTTGCCAACGATCCAATTCCCACCCTTCCAATAGGAGCGGTGTTGTCTTTATACATATACCTAAAAATGGAAGGGACGGGTGCAAAAGGCTACCCGTTTCAAAAAAAACCACCCTTTTTCCGCCTTTTTTTTGCCTTAGCCTAAATCCAATTACGTACATTTATGCTGGGAACGGCACACAAATCTCTGAAAAAATAGATGACGTTAGGTCATAATTGTGCGGATCTAGGTTAGCAGACTAGAATGGTTTATTCACACTTTAACCGAAATATAAGTAAAATTTAAGGAAGGAAGGAAAATATAATGTTTGGATCAAGACGAATAATCACTCCTCATGTCGGCAAAACTGAACTTGCCATGAACAGGGTCAGGCAAGCAGCAGGGATATTAGTTAGAAATGGTGCAACCTCTGTGAATATTACAAAAGTTGGAGGTGGTTTTAGTGCAGGATCTTTGCACCTTTACACATTTTATATGAGTATGGAACAAGGTCTTCAACTTTCTGAAAGCTTAAGTAGTGACCCCAGTTGGAATGCACTAATGGCAGAAAGAGAATTAATTCCTGCAGGCGACATAAATGGACCAAATGTGGCCCGCCTTATTGCAGGTGAGCCAAGGCCAGACAATAAAGCCTTCATGGTTCGAGAATATATAATGGAACGTTCAAAATGGGGAGAAGCAAGTGCATTAGTTGAAGAAATACAGAAAATGGTTAGCAATCATAATGTTAACGTTTCGATGTGGGTTCCTGTTTTAGCTGAGGAAATGCAGCGGTCAATGGCAGTCTATTCTGCTCCTGATCTTAGAACTCTTGGAAAAGGTATAGATGAGGTAGGTATGACTGAGGAATTTCAAAAAATGCTTGAAAAAGCCTCAAAGTTAGGGACACTTGATCGCGCCTTTGGGATGCAAACAGTTCGCTAAATTTGTAGCAATTAGGTAGGAATCATCAACTCGGTTTTGGCCTTACTTCTGATAATTCATGACGTTAGGTCATCAAATTTGTTCATTGCACTTAAAAAAGATTAGTTTACTTAGAAAACTTTGATTTCAACAATTTTTTTAGAAAGGAGTAAAAAAGTGAATATTATGAGAAAAAAACTTTCAATATTAATTACGCTTGTGTGTTTACTTACCTCAACAAATTTTGTTTCTGCGGAGGCTTACTGGTCACGCACCGCTGAGGTGCGAGACGGAACACCACTACCAGTAGCAGTTGAACATGCTCTTGGTTTCGTCAAGATATGTGCCGAAAATGGTGTGGAGCTGGCGGTTACATTACCTATTTCAGGAAATCCTAATAGAATACGGTGGACAAGTAGTGGCGTAGATATAGCGACAGTACAAGCAGATTTTAGAAAAATGCAACAAGTTCCTGCATTCCAAGAACATTGGATGAAGGGTCTTGAAATGTACGAAAACCCGACAGACGATTGGTGGATAAGTCCTCAATAATGCTTCTATAAAACACTAAACTGCCTGAAAACCTAATTTTTATTGGGTTTTCAGGAGCCATTTGAATAATGGGCCATTTTAAAAAATTACAAGAAAGATATTTCTTAAACCTTGGAAAAAAATGTTTAATGAGCGCAATTATAATATAAAATAAGTTAAGGAGATGAAAATGAATCTATGCATAATTTCTGAATATAAATGCACATTTGATGACTTTAAAGAGATTGTTGAAAGTTCCCTGGAGGCAACAAAAGAATTTATTTCAGAATGGGAATTAATTAAAGTAAACGACCATAAATCTATTATGATGGTAAATTGCTCTGATATGGAAGCTTTAGAAACTTTTATGACAACTGATGAGATGAAAGCGTGGGATGCTGAAAACGGATGTGTAGACACTTTATACTCAATGGAAAAAATTAGTTAGTATTCTAATTTAAATCAATAGGTGATAAAAACTACATTTTATGAAATATCTCATTTGTGAAGAATAGAGATTTACTTTCCAAAATAAAATGTGTCAGCAGTAGTATTTGCTAACAATAGGCCATGGTTTTGGGGTACCCTAATGTATATGTCTCAGGGGTGGGTGTTATGATTTTTATGTTCAACACTCTTAGTTGTTCTTGTTATATTAAAGTTTGCCTTAGCCCTTGAACTATAAATTCTATAGCTAAAGCACCAAGCAATAAGCCAAAAACTCTTTGAAGGACACCGGATTTGATCCAGCGATAGATGTTAGTGACGAAGCATTTCTTGCTGAGCAAGATGCTATTATAGATAAAGTAAAAATAGAGCTTTATAGAAAGTATAAACAAAAAGTCGTGTTCCAACTTTCGAGTTTAGAAATAGAAGATATTAAAAGCTTACAGAGCCAAGGCATCTATCTTTCTCCTCAGGAGTACTTAGATCTAGCTATGTAGAAAGCAGGTCCCTTTAATTTCAACTTGTGCACCTTGGCACCCTGCCTAAAGCACTAAAGCGAAAGGAATAATGAAATGGTTAAAATTATATCAGCATCTTGGGTGGAGAAGGATGCCCCTATGTTTACTGGAAGATTTACGATCTCATCTAGGAAACAAAGTCAAAAGAAAGAAAATTCTAATAGTTTACGTACTTCTATCAGAAGAGAAGAAAATCCAAAAAGCTCTGGAGAAGTGAATGCTGAAAATCCGGCAGCTCATTCTCATAAAAAAGAAGATTAATGAAAAAGAAACCCTGGGCGATAGTTCTCGCCCAGAGTTCACATTTTCAAATAAAAATGCGTGAATGCCATCAATTGCTTGTATTAGGGTATGGTTTATGGGGCAGGGGTTAACCCACCCTCTCAATAGGAGGGGCTGTTCTCTTTATATTTATACCTAAAAAGGGAAGGGACGTTTGCAAAAGGCTACCTGTTTTTAGAAAAACCACCTTTTTTTAGATGTAGAACAATAGATACGCAAATGCGAACATTTTTAGAGCACTTAAGAAAAGAAGATAATGGTGATATTGGGTGTGCTGTGCTGGTATGTCTTTACCAAGGCTAACTTAGGCTAGATCCTACCGCAGCACTAAAGCGGAGGAAACTCTCATGACTGAAATAGACGTTTATGACGAAGCATTTCTTGCTGAGCAAGATGCTATGCAGTTAAAGAGTTGTACAAACATCTGCTATGGTATAACGCTTATCATTTGGAACAAATCATTATAGATAGTGACTAATCTAGCAAAGACAGTTTTAGTGCTTGGCGCAACAGGAAATACTGGGTTCCCTCTTGTAAAGCAACTTCTTACCCGCGGATATAGTGTTCGGGTTGTTGTGAGATCACTTGATAAATTTTCCCAAGAACTCCTTAAGAATCCAAAGCTCAAAGTCATGAATGAAAATTTGCTTGATCTCAATCATGAGCAACTTCGCCAAACCGTGAAAGATTGTGGGAATATAGTATCCTGCCTAGGTCACACAATGAGTTTAAGAGGAATTTTTGGCGAACCTAGAGCGCTCGTTCTCGAGGCAGTCAAACGAATATGTATAGCCATTAAGGACACCAACATTAAAGTTAAAAAGAAATTCTTGCTGATGAATACCGTGGGTAACCGTAATCCTGGCGAAAATGTGACCACAAGTGAAAAATTTGTTTTATATCTCTTAAGATGCCTTGTACCCCCACATTATGATAATGAAGCCGCTGCAGCTTATCTCAGAGATGAAATCAGTTCAGAGAACGACTTTATCGAATGGGTAGTGATACGACCAGACTCACTTATTAACGATGAAATCTCTCCCTATGAGGTGGTATCATTTCCTCCCCGAACAATTTTCAATGGCCTTAAAAGCACGCGATCAAATGTGGCTCATTTTATGTGTGAATGCATAGAAAACCCATCTACATGGCATCGGTGGAAAGGCAAAATGCCTGTGGTTTTTGATAAATAAGTAGTTATCCATATTAAGGGTTGTTTGATAGAATATTAGCACATTAACTCTGGTATCTTTCCTAACTAAAATTGTATGAGCGGTATCACTTGCTTGGATCAGGGTTTGGTTTTTTGGGGTGCCCTCAAGGATATGTCTTAGGGGTGGATGACATAAGTGTCATAAGTATCATATCCCAACGAAGCGTGCGAAATGAAGAGCAGAGAGTTCATTAAACCTTGAAACGAAATATGACACTTATGATAGATATGACAATGCCCCTCTGACTAGTGTGACTAATCCTTTGAATGAGGTATGGTTTTTTGGGGCAGGGGTTAACCCACCCTCCAAATTGGAGGGGCTGTTCTCTGTATATTTATACCTGAAAGGGGAAGGGAGGTTTGTAAATTGCCCCCTTTTTGCCCCCTTTTTTTAAAATAAGGGCATTCACAGCAATTTCACTTAACCATATAAAAACCACCAAGCCCTTATTTTATTGGTGTTTTATGGCGGAGAGACAGGGATTTGAACCCTGGGAACGCTTGCGCGCTCAACGGTTTTCGAGACCGCCCCGTTCAACCACTCCGGCACCTCTCCTAAATAATAATAAGTCTGATATCGCACATTTGTGAATTTAATCAACATCAGATATAATTTCCCCTTGACATTACCAAGAATTTGAAACACATCAGAGCCATCAAAAAGTACATGCAGTAATCTTCCCCATTTTTTTGTGGTGGCAGATTTATGATTTGGAATATCGATGTTTGCAGTTTTTAAAACAGGCGGAAAGCAATATAAGGTATCAACCGGAGACATCTTTTCTGTTGAGAAACTATCAGCCGAGGAGGGAGATAAAATAAGGTTTAATCAAGTGCTCGCAATGGGTGACAAATCTCAAACTATTGGAGATCCACTCGTCTCAGGTGCATGTGTTGAAGCTGAAATATTAAGCCAAACCAAGGGTGAAAAGACAATTAATTTTGTTAAGCGAAGACGTAAGCACTCCTCCCAAAGAAAGAAAGGACATCGACAAAACCTTACGGTGATAAAGGTTTTAGATATCAAATCCAATCAAAAATCGTCTGTAAAAATCAGCGCGAACTATGAAATAATTGGGAAATTAGTAACTGAAAAAAAATCTGGAAAACTTTCTGGTCAGGACTCTCCACCAGCACAACCTGTAAAGAGTCTTACGACCACGGCTCCATCTAGTACAAAAACAAGCAAAAAAAATCCGGCAGTTGCAAAAAGTACCGAACCTAAGACAAATTCTACCAAAGGGAATGTGAAAGAAAGTAAAAGCACAAAGAGCGAAGCGAAAAAAGCAACTATTAAGAAATCCAGCGGACAAACAAGAAATAAAAGTTAGGAAATAATAAATGGCACATAAAAAGGCAGGGGGATCGTCTCGAAATGGTCGTGATTCCGCAGGGCGACGTTTAGGTGTGAAAAAATTTGGCGGTGAATCTGTAATTGCAGGTAATATCATAGTTAGACAGCGGGGTACCAAATGGTGGCCAGGAACAAATGTTGGAATAGGAAAAGACCATACGATATTTGCCACATCAGATGGAAAAGTAAGCTTTCACAAAGGCTTAAAGGGAAGAACTTTTATATCAATAATCTGAGTATATTTCTCCCTTAAACTCCTGTTAAAATGGAGAAATAGTTGGATCAATATATTTGGGGTTTAATTTTTTTTGCAACTTCTATGGTAGCCAGCCCTGGCCCAGCTAACATGATATTGTTAGCGGCAGGATCCCAGTTTGGTATGAAAAAATCTGTACCATTTGTTCTTGGAATTATTTTGTCAAAACAATTTATAATTTGGCCGATTGGCCTTGGAATACTAACTTTTTTTGAATACTTCCCAACTCTGATCAATCTGATAAAAGCCATATCCTGCATATATATTATATGGTTGGCCTGGAAATTATCAAATTTCAGAATTACTGCCAAAACAAATCTAGTAAAGATTCCTTCGTTTTTCCATGGACTGCCAGTACATCCGACTAATCCAAAAGCTTGGGCAATGGTGAGTGTTAGCTTCACCAGTTATACAAATGTAACTGACAATCCCTTATCCTCAACTATTACAGTAGCTATTGTATTTATCATGGTGCAGCTGATTTTTCATACACTTTGGTGCTACTTTGGTCATCAATTAAAAAAACATTTTCAAGGTACTAAAGTTGAAATTTGGTTGATGCGATGTCTATCTTCTCTTATGTTAGGAAGTTTATTGTTACTATTTCTTTGAAATATACTAATGTATTAACAAATCTCCAAGACTTACAATGCATAAATGAAATTTCTAGACTTAGTTAAAATCAATATAAGATCAGGAACAGGTGGATCCGGAGCGCTCAGCTTCCGACGAGAGAAATTTATTGAAAAGGGCGGACCAGACGGGGGCAACGGGGGAAGAGGCGGTTCAGTGTGGGCCATCCCCGATGAGTCTCTTAACACCCTCATCGACTTTAGATATAGACAACATCATTTTGCCGGTAATGGAAGGTCAGGCCAAGGTAAAAGAAAAACTGGTGAGTCTGGGAAAGATATGTTTATTAGACTACCATTAGGGACAGAAATTTTGAATGATGACCAAAAGATCATTATTGGTGAAATTAACGAAATTACTGACAGGTTATTACTTGCTATCGGAGGTTCTGGTGGTCTGGGTAATCACCATTTTAAATCATCTACAAATCGTACACCAAGAAAATTTACAAAAGGAGGCTCTGGTATTGAAAGAGCTATCTGGCTAAGACTCAAATTAATTGCAGACATCGGATTATTAGGCTTGCCCAACGCCGGAAAATCAACTTTTCTTTCTGTAACTTCGAAAGCTAAACCCAAAATAGCTAATTATCCTTTTACTACATTGATACCAAAGTTAGGGGTCGTATCAGTGAACAATAGAGATGCAGTTGTAGCGGACATACCCGGGTTGATAGAAGGTGCCCATAAAGGTAAGGGAGCTGGTGTAAGTTTTCTTGGTCATATTGAA
>CACIIZ010000006.1 GCA_902586855.1 uncultured Alphaproteobacteria bacterium
AAAAAATGGTACAAACTAGCGGATCTTTTATGTTATTATTTTAATAACTTAGACGATATGACTTGTCTCATTTGCCAAGTGGTTCACATTTTAAGCTTGTTTTCACTTTAACACATATTTATTCTGTTAAGAATGGGAAATGTGTTATTGACTAATTTAATTGCTATGAATTGAGGAATTTAGTGAGGAAACAGTTACAAAAAATTGTTTTGATGGCAGTTGTTCTTTTTGGGATTGGCCTTAATTCTGCATTTGCAGAAAAGGGGTGTCAAGCTACGGATGCAGCACTTTTTACAGCAGTAGGTGCGGGTGCGGGTGCAGCGGCAGCTACTGCTGCAGTTTGGACATTTGGTATTTTAGCTGCTCCTTTGACATTCGGCGCAAGTCTAGCTACAGCCGCAGTTACAACATTACCTGCTATAGCTTTAGGTGCTAAAGGTGGCGCAGTTTATGGATTATCAACAGAAGGTATTACTTGTGGAGGAAGTCTTATAGCTAAGGTGTTAAATGAGGACTAAAATGATAATTTATTATGTTTGATCGTATAAAAAATTTACTAGATCTAAACCGAAATGGTAAAATTGAGCCTTGGGAGGCAGCAATTTTTATCTTTGGTTTTTTTGTAGCTGGAGTTGTTTTAAACGTTTGGTTTATAGAATGACTAGTCAAATAGAAAGAAATTAACAATTTCTTAACTCTATAATTGAGGTTGATGGTTTCACTGTCATTAAAGAAAAAGAGTTAAATAATCTAAAAATTTTTCAAATAAAAATATTAAATTTAAGTCAGACAAGAACGAAAGAAATTTCTGTTTACTTAGGACACAAGTCAGTTAATGTTACTGAAAGAGTCTATGGGAAATATTCTCCTAATTTTATGAAAGAATCTGCTAATGTGATGGGGGATTTTATCTCTTGAAACAGGTGCAAATAGCATTAAGTGGCATAGTGGACGACTCTAGTCACCTAAGTTATTGATTCTAAACGATTTAATTGGTACGCCCTAGGGGAATCGAACCCCTCTTTCCAGAATGAAAATCTGGCGTCCTAACCGATAGACGAAGGGCGCACGCTTTCCTTTAATAATTCGGTATTATGGATGGCGCAAGTAGTTTTTCTTTATCCTGAAATAACTAAAGAAACATCCTTAACGACAAAGTTTGGTGTCTTTCGTCCTGACCAGTCATTAATTTCCAGATGACCTGCAAAGTCATATTTTTTTTCTTGGTTTTGGCTCAGGAAATCCCCACCAGCATCATTTATACCGCGGAAAAAAATTGACTGAATGCTTCTATTACTTTGATCAAAAATATGAAATCTGAGGTGCTGGTTAGCGATCACCTTAAACCATTTTATCTGGCAATCTGCCAGAACAAAAATTGGAGGTTGAGCACCTGGTCCAAAAGGCCCTGCCAACTCCATTCTTTCGATTAGCTCAGTTGTGATGGCATTAATTGAAATGAGTGAGTTTACACTCAACTTGGCTGGCGCTTTTTTTTGTTGTTGCTGATTCCCGAGAATCTCAGATAACCTTTTCATAGCTGGAACGATTTGGGATTCCTTTATGGTGATACCTGCTGCTTGAGCGTGTCCGCCCCCCTTTGTGATTAAATTTTCTTTCAGTAGTTGACTTACTGCAATTCCTATATTCAAATTCGTAGTGGACCTACCTGAACCTCTTCCAATTCCGTTTTCATCTATGGCTATTACCATTGTAGGTTTCTCAAATTTTTCTTTAAGCCTAGAGGCTAAAATACCTGTCAAGCCAGGATTCCATTTGTGGTCGGAAACATAAACGAAGTTTTCATAACTTCTGGGACTTCCAATCATACTTAGGGCTTTTTCTAACATTTCAGCTTCAATTAGTTTTCTATCATCGTTTAAACTATTTAATGTTTTTGCAATAATTTCAGCTTTCTCCATATCCTTCTCAATCAAGAGCTCTGCTCCTAGCTTAGAAACCCCTAATCTGCCCCCAGCATTTATTCTGGGACCTAGTGAGAATCCGAGATGACTGGCCGTTATTACACCATCAATAGCTGCGACGTCCATTAGGCTTTTTAAGCCTACATTTTGTGTTTTTTGTAGTATTTTTAAGCCGGTCTTGACGAATGCTCTATTCAGACCAACTAATGGGACAACGTCTGCGATAGTAGCTAGGGCCACTAAATCTAAGTATTCCATCAGGTCTGGGACTGATTTCCCTTGCTCTTTGAATCTCATGTTCAGTCCAACTAGAAGCAGAAATACTACGCCAGTGGCGCATAAATATTTGTGTGGGGATTCTTCATCAGATCTGTTTGGATTGATAATGGCATCAGCATTTGGTAATTCACTACCGCCTAGATGATGATCGACTACAATTACTTTGCACCCCTTGGTTTTCGCAGTTGAAATAGGATTCAAAGAGAGCATTCCACAGTCAACGCAGATTATAACTTCATGGTTTTCAGCTAAAGATTTCATAGCGGTACTATTTGGTCCATAACCCTCAAGTATTCTATCAGGGACATATATTGATGTTTTCAAGTCAGAATGGTGAAACCATTTGTAGATTAAAGCGGCAGAAGCTCCCCCGTCGACATCATAGTCGGCAAAGATTGCAATTTTGCTTTTGTTTGAAGCGGCTAGGGATAGAATGTCTACAGCAGCTTTCATGTCTTTTAGTGAAAAAGGATTTGGCAGTGTATCCTTAATTTTAGGATCAAGGAATGTCTCAACTTGATCAGCCTGTATTTTCCTTTGGGCTAATAATATAGCTAGTGGATAAGGTATTGAGGAAACTTGTTGTAAAAGAGTTGCTAATTTTTGTTCTTCTTCATCTGGCTTTAACCAGATTTTTCCACTCAGTGACTTCTCAATATTCAAAAAAGACTTTTCCTGTGCACTCATGGAAAACGTTGTCTATAAAGTAATCGTCGCACGGAGCCAGTCTTAGATCGCATTAAAATAGTTTCCATTTCTAAGATATTACCATCCCACTTGGCACCACGCAGTATTGATCCGTCTGTCACACCTGTTGCTGCAAAAATCACATCTTTAGTGACCATTTCATCAAGGGTATATATCTTATTTAGATCCCTGATGTCGGCAGTAATGGCCCGATTTCGTTCAGAGTCATTTCTAAAAACCAATCTACCTTGTATTTGTCCACCCAGACATTTTAGTGCGGAGGCGGCAAGCACTCCTTCTGGTGCCCCTCCAATTCCCATGTACATATCTATGCCTGTGCGAGCTGTGTCTGCACAATGTATTACACCAGCCACGTCTCCGTCAGTAATTAGTCTGAGTCTTGCTCCAGTTTCCCGGATTTCCTGTATTAGGTTTTGATGCCTTGGTCTTTCAAGTACACATATCATTAAATCTCTTGGTTTACAGCCTTTGGCTTTTGCTAGTTTTATGATTCTTTCGGACGGGGACATTTCCAACGTAATTAGGTCGGGTTTGTAGGCAGGGCCATAGGCTAATTTTTCCATATAAATATCTGGTGCATGTAATAGGGATCCCTTTGCTCCCATAGCAATTACCGTTAATGCATTGGGCATATCTTTGGCCGTTAAATTAGTGCCTTCCAATGGGTCTAGAGCAATATCAACGCCAGGTCCTTTTCCACTTCCAACCTTTTCACCAATGAAGAGCATTGGGGCTTCATCTCGCTCTCCTTCTCCAATCACTATGGTACCATTTATATCAAGCATGTTTAGCTGAGCTCTCATCGCGTCTACAGCTGCCTGGTCAGCTGCTTTCTCATCACCAGCACCAACAAATTTTATGGCTGCAATTGCGGCTGCTTCAGACACTCTTGCAAGGCCCAACGACAACAAACGATCATTAAATTCACTTTTTGATTCCATTGTAAATCTATCTCAAAGGTCTTCTATTCTTATGTATACTGGATCACTCTTACAAATCTCAATTTTACTGATTTCTTTTATTGCTGACGTCAGAGAAATCTTTGCCGTCGGATGGGTCACTATTAAAACAGGGGCATTTTCACCCTGATGACGTAATTGGCGCATGTGATTTATCGAAATACCATATTTACCTAAGATACCAGCCAATTTTGCTAAAGTACCTGGTTTGTCGGTCAGTAGAAATCTCAGGTAGAAACTTGATGAAAGATCTTCTGACACATGTTGAGAAATCTCCAATTCACTCGCTCTCTGTCCAAACGAGGAACTGATATTTCCTCTGGCTATGTCAATTAAGTCAGATACAATGGACGAAGCTGTTGGACCAGCACCTGCCCCTAGTCCAATATAATGAGTTTTTTCAACAAAATTTCCCTCTACCATAACCATATTTGTACCTCCGTCCAGTTTACCAAAAAGGCTTTCTTTTGGCACTAAGCACGGTTCGACCACTTGGCTTATACCTGCAGTAGATTTATTGGCTAAGCCTAATAATTTGATTCTATAACCCATTGCACTTGCACTTGTGATGTCTATCAGAGATATACTTTCAATTCCCTTTATTTTAACATTATCAAAATTTATTCTTGATCCAAAAGCTAAGGCGGCAATTATTGAGATTTTATGAGCTGAGTCTATTCCGCCTACGTCGAGTGAGGGATCTTTTTCAACAAAGCCAAGATTCTGAGCATCTCTGAAGATTTTTGAATAATCCTGTTCATGATTTTCCATTTGTGTGAGAATATAATTACATGTCCCATTGATTACTCCATAAACCCTTGATATGTCGTTACCAGATAGTGATTCCTTGAGAATTTTGACAATAGGAATTCCTCCAGCAACTGCAGCCTCAAAATTGAGAGAAACTTTTTGCTCTTCAGCCAAAATAGCAAGATAGTGACCATGATGTGCTATTAAAGCTTTGTTGGCTGTGACCACATGTTTCTTATTTAGTAAGGACTTTTCAATGATAGATTTTGCGGGATCATTTTGGCCTCCAATGAGTTCTACCACCACGTCTATACCTTGCTCGTTTGAAAGGGTTAAAGGGTCTGATATCCATCTAAATCTTGACAAATTTAATTCACGTTTTTTGTTTTTTCTTTTAGCACAGATTCCAGAAATCCTGATCTCTCGGCCTGCTCTAAGGGTTATAAGATCTTTATTTGTGGTCAAGAAATCAACAACCCCAATTCCTACAGTCCCTAGTCCAACTATTCCTATGTTCAGAGGATTTTTTTCCATTCAATACTCTTCTTTCTTACGTAAAACTTTAAGGAGTTTTATATAAATCTTACGCTAGTTACTTGTTAGGCCCCTAAAGTTAAAGGACATTTTCGTCATTAATACTCTAGAAATTAAAAAGTATCAGATTCAAACATTACATAAAACCAATAAGATGGGAAAAAGCAGAAATTTTTTGTTACTCATTAATTAATCTTTTTACATTCTTTGCAGCCTGGCGAATTCGGTGATCATTTTCTACTAACCCTATCCTCACATAACCCTCTCCATATTCTCCAAAACCAATTCCCGGTGCTACGGCGACAGCTGCTTTTTGCATTAATAATTTTGCAAACTCCATTGATCCCATGTTTTGGAATTTTTTTGGGAGTGGGGCCCATGCAAACATTGTTGCGGCAGGTTTTGGAATTTTCCAACCAGCCCGCTCCATAGATGAGATCAGGGTATCTCGGCGACCCCGATATATCTTTCTTACCTTTTCTATATATTCTTCAGGTCCATTTAGAGCCTCGACGGCAGCAACCTGTACGGGAGTGAAAGCTCCATAGTCAAGATAAGATTTGATACGGGTTAGGGCATTAATTAGGTGCTTGTTCCCAACAGCAAAACCGACCCGCCAGCCTGCCATAGAGAAGGTCTTTGACATAGAAGTAAATTCGACAGCTATTTCCTTGGCACCTGGTATTTGCAGAATGGAAGGAGGAGGATTATCGTCGAAGTAAATTTCTGAGTAGGCTAAATCTGATAGGATCCAGATGGAATGCTTTTTTGCAAACTTTACCAATTCCTTATAGAAATCGAGATCACAAAGTTGTGCAGTCGGGTTGGATGGGAACGATATTACTAGAGCTATGGGCTTTGGGATAGAATGCATTACTGCTCGAGATAGGGTCGCCAAGTAGTCTTCTGGGTTAAAGACACCCGCTGTCAGGGAAGGAATGTGCCTGAGAGTACCTCCTGCAATCATAAAACCATACGCATGGATAGGGTAGGTAGGATTAGGAACCAAAATTAAATCACCTGGAGCAGTAATGGCGGAAGCTAGATTAGCCAGGCCTTCTTTAGAACCTAGGGTCGTAATAACTTCTGTCTCGGGATCTAAAGAAACTCCAAAACGACGCTTGTAGTAGCTGACTTTCGCTTTGCGCAGGCCAGAAATACCTTTTGATGCAGAGTAGCGATGGACTTTTGTCTTTTTCGCCGTTTCAATTAACTTACTGACTATATGGTGACCGGCATCTATATCAGGATTCCCCATACCGAAGTCAATAATATCAATATTATCTTTTCTAAGCTTTGCCTTGAGGTTATTTATCTCCGAAAAGATATAAGGCGGTAATCTTTTAATTCTATAAAATTCTTCACGCATTCGTTTCCACCATTTATTTGTGGGTGGGTTAAATCAATCAAAACTCCAAAACTAAGGGCTTTCATGCCTATTGTTCTTGATTTTCCTTCTTGAGTCACTAGTGATCCTTAATCCATTATAAGACGTTTGTTAATAAATTGGGAAGTTTTGGCAGAGGTTTATTACTTTTTGCTTTATCTGTTTCTCAACTTCTTGGTTTTTTTCGGATCCTTCATTTTGCAAAGAGTCTAATGTATCTGCTATCCAATCACCAATCATCCTGAATTCATCAATACCAAACCCCCTAGTTGTGCCGGCAGGAGTACCTAACCGGATGCCAGAAGTTATCATTGGTTTTTCTTTATCAAATGGAATACTATTTTTGTTGCACGTTATGTTTGCATTCCCTAGACTTTTTTCGGCTTCATTACCCTTAATATTCTTGGAGCCAACGTCTACTAAGATGACATGAGTATCTGTACCCCCAGTTACAATCCTAAATCCTCTTTCTTCCAACCGCTTTGCTAAGATTTTTGCATTCTCAATAACATTTTCTTGATAAGTTTTAAAATCGGGTCTTAAGGCCTCTTCAAAAGCGACCGCTTTTGCGGCTATTACATGCATAAGTGGACCACCTTGTAGTCCAGGGAAAACAGCAGAATTGAATTTCTTAGCATGATTTTCGTCATTAGTTAATATTATACCACCTCTGGGTCCTCGTAAGGTTTTGTGTGTAGTACTCGTGACTGCATCAGCGAATTCCAGGGGATTAGGGTGTTTGCCTGCAGCTACCAGGCCAGAGAAATGAGCCATATCAACCATTAAAAATGCATCTATTTCATCCGCGATAATTTTGAATTTCTCAAAATCAATTTGTCTGGGGATAGCTGATCCACCGGCTATAATGACCCTGGGATGGTTTTTTTGTGCAAGTTCACGTACCTCGTCATAATCAATTTGCTCAGTTTCTTTATTAACTCCGTAGTGGATTGCATTAAACCATTTACCTGACACATTGGGTCTGGCCCCATGGGTAAGGTGTCCCCCGGAGGCTAGATCCATAGCTAGGAACGTATCACCAGGCTTCATGAAGGACATAAAAACTGCTTGATTGGCCTGGCTTCCTGAATTTGGTTGGACATTAGCAAAATTGCAATCGAACAATCTTTTTACTCTTTCTATTGCTAACGTTTCCGCTACATCTACAAATTCGCACCCACCATAATATCTGCGACCCGGATAACCTTCTGCATACTTGTTTGTCATTACAGAACCTTGCGCTTGCATGACTGCCAGTGAGGTAATATTTTCTGATGCAATAAGTTCTATTTCTTGCTCTTGTCTTTTGTACTCATTTTGTATTGCTGAAAATAGTTCAGGGTCAGAATCCCTAAGTTCTTCCCTGAAAAGGTTAGTTTCTCGGTGCGTCAACATGGAATATCCTTTTCAATCGTGATAATTTTGTTGTGGGATATAGATATGGCATTGTATCGCAATAAACAATAGCATTTACATGATGGATCATCACTTTTTTTAATTCAGCATTATGGATGAGTTTTAGCGAGTTTGAGAATGTTGTTTGGTTGATGTATTTTTTTTTTCCAGTTAGTTTCTCATTTATAAAGTGGACAATTAATAAGTATCCAACTGGAAGGATTTTTTATGAAATTTCAGAAACCCACATTTATCGCAGATTCTGGTGCTGACGCTCAGGAAGCTATTAAAATAATTCAAAAGGAATATTTGGGATTTGATGAATCTGAGGCTGATGTGATAGTGGCGCTTGGAGGAGATGGCTTCATGCTCGACGTGCTTAATGATTTTCAGAGATTAGAATTACCCGTATACGGGATAAATCAAGGTACCGTAGGCTTCTTAATGAACCAAGCCTCAGAGGGAAATTTAATTGAGAAACTGAATTTGGCTGAGGAATCAGTAATTCACCCTCTCAAGATGTCTGCTACAAAATTAGACGGTAGCATAGAAGAAGCTTTAGCAATCAATGAAGTTTCTCTACTTCGTGGTTGTTCACAGGCAGCAAAAATAAGGGTTTTAGTGGATGATTTAGTCCGGCTTAAAGAATTAGTATGCGATGGTATTCTTGTCTCCACTCCCGCAGGGTCAACCGCTTATAATTATTCAGCGCATGGTCCTATACTACCAATTGGATCTAATATCTTAGCGTTGACAGCTATGAATTCTTTTAGACCTAGACGTTGGCGCGGGGCATTAATTCCAGAAATTGCCAAGATTGGTTTGCATGTTTTGGATCCGGAGAAGAGATCAGTATCAGCATTTGCCGATAGTAAGGAAGTAACCAATGTAAAGAGTGTCAAAATTCAAAGTGAAAATCAAATTTCCTACCGACTTTTGTTTGATCCTGGTCATGGGCTTCAAGAGAGGATATTAAGAGAGCAATTTCTCTAATGGTGAGACTGTAATGATCGAATAAAAAAGGATAATTTATGGGGACTAGGCTAAATACTATTTTAATCATATGTGTAACAACACTTCTAATCATAGGAGGTCTTTACTATTTGAACGATGTGCTACTACCGTTCATATTTGGGGCAGTGATGGCATATTTTCTTGATCCCGCTACAGACAAATTGGAAGAATATAAAATACCTAGAGTGGTGGCAGCCTCTATACTAATTACTTTCTCTCTGACAATTCTTCTAATGCTATCACTATTCATATTCCCCATTTTTTTGAAACAGTTTTGGCAGCTTGTACAAATTCTGCCAAATTTTCATGATTGGCTATTATCCTTCAGTAAGACTTGGTGGGAAACTTTCTTCGGAGAAAAACTATTATTAACCAATGCCATGCAGTCTATCCGTGATGGGGTGCAGGAGAATCTTGGAACAGTCTTAGGGGGGGTTTTCACTTCCTCAATTGCCTTAGTAAAGTTTATTACCAACACTCTAATCACTATTTTTGTTGCTTTTTACCTTCTTTTGGATTGGGACAGGTTGGTTGAGTTCGTCGCAAAATTAATACCTTTAAGGCACAAGAAAACTTGGGATTTACTATTTTCAGAAATTGATAAAGTATTAGCCAATTTTTTTCGAGGACAAATAATTGTATGCGCTGTATTAGCTCTCTATTACGGTATCACACTTATGTTTATCGGTCTTGATACAGGCCTAGTAATTGGATTTTTTGCTGGCCTAATTTCATTTATTCCATTTGTGGGGGCTATTCTAGGTGGAGGATTAGCTTTATTAGTCAGTTTGGTACAGTTTTGGAATACACCGACACTAATCATACTAGTTCTAGCAGTATTCATGATAGGCCAAGTTCTTGAAGGTAATTTCTTGACACCCAAATTGGTTGGAAAATCTATTGGAATTCACCCAGTATGGTTGATTTTTTCACTTACTTTTTTTGGAAGTATAGCCGGTTTTACGGGCCTATTATTCGCTGTTCCAATTATGGCGATATTGGGTGTTTTGATGCGCCACTACCTCAAGGAATATTTTTCTAGCAAATTTTATAGATCTGAGGGGTCTTAGATATTGGAAACTCAATTGGCTCTTAATCTTAGTCGCCGCTTTACCCTTACGAGGGAAGTATATTATATCTCCGCAGCTAACAGTTTGGCAATAAGGGCTCTGGATGATTGGACTTCTCGTTCTTCGCCTGGTCTTGTCATTATGGGGCCTAGATCTAGTGGAAAGACGCATTTAGCTTCGGTTTGGATGAATGAAACTGGTGCTGAAATATTGCAACTTGGTGAATTATACAAAGCAGATATAGACATGCTCTTGAAAAAAAAGTTCGTTGTTTTGGAAAATGTGAACAAACTTTCGCATTTTCGAAGGAATGAGCAAATTCAATTGGAAGAAAAGATATTACATATTTATAATTTCTGTTCATCTAGTGGTGGTAAGGTACTAATAACTGCCACTACTTTTCCAAAAAACTGGAATATCCTACTAAAGGATCTTCTATCCAGATTTATGTCATGTCAAATAGCAGAACTATGCTTGCCAGACGATAATTTACTAGCTGCTATAATTACAAAACAATTTGCCGATAGGCAAATAGTGGTTGCACCCAATGTCATAGAGTATGCTATTGCTAGAATGGAAAGATCTTTCTCATTTGCCAAGACATTGGTTGAAGACTTAGACTCTAAGGCTCTTTCGGTGAAAAAGCCTATTAGTAAGAAAATGGTTAATGATATAATTATTAAGCTATGTTCAAAAGAATCAGAAATTTGATTTTGGAGTAAACAGCATTGAAAAAAAGAAATGATATTACTGCAGATTTTCTCAACAATAGTGATTACAATATAGAGTTTCTTTCTGGTATAGATAAGTCCTCAGTTGAAAGATTTTTTAATCGTGAGTTGTCTTGGATAGCGTTCAATGATCGAGTTTTAGAAGAAGCCAGTAATGCTAAAGTTCCATTATTGGAGAGGGTAAGGTTTTTGGCCATATCCTCCGAAAACTTAGATGAATTTTATACAGTAAGGGTGGCTGGCTTGAAAGAAATGGTTAGGGGAAATATGTCTCGCCTGAGTATTGACGGGTTGTCGCCATCCGAGCAGATAGAAAAAATTGAAAAGTTGACTAAAGCCTTGATGCAAAGGCAACAGAAAATATGGAAAGATCTAGCAGAAGAACTTAAACTTTCTGGTATCAAAATTTTGGTGGAAAAGGATCTGAAACTGGCAGATTCAAGATCCTTAAAACAATATTTTATGGAGCAGGTTTTGCCGTTAATTACACCCCTTGCTATCGATCCAGCACATCCATTTCCTTTTATTGTTTCTGGGGGTTTTACCTTAGCAGTAAGATTGAAAAGATTAAACGACAATAATATTTTTGAAATGCTCATACCTATCCCATCACAGATACCACGATTTCATCGGTTGTCTAAGGGAAGAAACCAAGAGATAAGGTTTTTTCCATTAGAGAGCATCTTAGATAAATTTCTACCAATTTTATTTCCGGGCTACAAAGTCATAGGTAAATGTACTTTTAGAATACTTAGAAATAGCGATTTAGAGGTGGAAGAAGAAGCTGAAGATTTAGTCAGGGAGTTTGAGACAGCTCTAAAAAAAAGACGCCGAGGGGATGTGGTTCGATTAACAATTTCAAAAAATGCCCCTAAAGAATTATTTGATATGGTTACGAATTCTCTTAGCGTGTTACCCGAAGAAATAATTCAGATTGACGGTGTTATAGGCATGTCAGATCTTGCCGAGTTAGTTATTTCAGACAAACCGGATTTGCTTTGGAAGACGTTTAAACCTCGAAACCCTGAGCGGGTAGAGGAGAACAATGGGAATATTTTTTCAACTATCCGAAGGAAGGATATGTTACTGCATCATCCCTACGAAACTTTTGATGTCGTTGTAAGGTTTCTACAGCAAGCTGCGGGTGATCCAGATGTTGTCGCTATTAGACAGACCCTTTATAGGACAAGTAAAAATAGCCCAATCGTCCAGGCTCTTTGCGAAGCAGCGGAAGCTGGTAAATCAGTCACGGCACTAGTGGAATTGAGGGCCAGATTTGATGAAGCTGCGAATATTCATCAATCTCGGGCATTAGAGAGAGCAGGAGCACATGTGGTATATGGTTTCTTGGATCTTAAGACACATGCTAAGATTTCTGTAGTCGTCAGAAAAGAAGATAGAAAGCTTGTGTCTTATACACATTTTGGAACGGGAAACTATCATCCGATAACTGCAAATTTTTACACGGATCTAAGTTTTTTTACCCGAGATCCCAGTCTTGCAAGGGATGCTACCAAGGTATTTAATTATATTTCAGGATACATCCAGCCAACAAATTTTGAAAATATTAGTTTGGCACCAGTTGATTTGAAGAAAACTATATTAGAGAATCTGGCTAATGAAATAAAGTGTGTGTCTGAAGGACTGGAAGCAAGGGCTTGGATTAAACTAAACTCATTAATTGAGAAGGAAGTCATTGATGCTATGTATGAAGCTAGTAACGCTGGGGTCAAGATTGATTTAGTTATAAGAGGTATATGTGGATTGAGACCCGGTTTGAGGGGTCTTTCAGAAAACATAAGAGTTAAATCGATAGTTGGCAGGTTTTTGGAGCATTCGAGGATAGTTTGTTTTGGTAATGGTGCTGGCCTGCCTTCTCCCGATGCTAATGTCTATATTTCGTCAGCTGATTGGATGGATAGAAACTTGAATCGGAGAGTTGAAGTTTTGGTAAAGATTGAAAATCCTACAGTCAAGGCTCAGATAGTGAATCAAATCATGGCCGCAAATCTTAGAGACGAAGCACAATCCTGGGTTTTACAATCAAATGGTTCCTATGCACGGGATAATAGCAACAACAAGAATAAATTTAGCTGCCATGACTTTTTTATGAAAAACCCCTCTCTTTCAGGCCGTGGACGGGCAGTAAAAAAATATCCTCCCCAACTTTTAATAGATCGTAAGGTAAATTGAGGTTCAAAGGTCTTTTGCTGTGGACGGTCTTTAAAATTGCTGGATATCCATCATGAGAAAACCCAAGAAAAAGATCATCAATAGGAGTATATTATCCCGAACAGGTATAATTGATATTGGATCAAATACCGTCAGACTGGTTGTTTTTGAAGGTGCATCAAGAGCGCCTAGATATTTTTATAATGAGAAGGCAAACTGTGGGTTGGGGATTGATTTGCGTCAGACAGGTCGTTTGAATCCAAAGGGAGTCAAAAAAACAATCCAAACCCTGAGACGTTTCATATCTATCATGAGTGGTATGAAATTAAAACAAGTGCACTTTGTTGCAACAGCAGCTGTAAGAGACGCAGCAGATGGTTTTCAATTTGTGAGCCAGATTGAGAGGCAGTTTAGGATTAAAATTTGGGTAGTTTCGGGTGAAGAGGAAGGTATTTTAGCAGCTTCCGGGGTATTAATGGGGTGGCCAGAAGCTTCTGGTATTGTATGTGACATTGGTGGTTCTTCTCTAGAACTAGCGCACTTGAGGAATGGTCTGATTCATAAATCTCAGTCATTTCAACTAGGGCCACTCGCACTCAATGATTTTAACCGATTTGGTAATACAAACGCTGTTTACATTGAGGAAAATTTATCCGTCACAAAGCAGGAATTCCCTGATTCAGTTCAAGATCTTTTCTTAGTTGGTGGTTGCTGGAGAGCTCTAGCTCGAATACACATGAGCAGGAAAGATTATCCGCTAAAGGTTCTACAAGGATATCGGGTTTCTGTTCAGTCGTTGAATGACACTTTGGGTTTTGTTTTGTCCTCCAAAACAAGGACATTGTCTAAGATTAGCTCGTCGTCCAGGGAAAGGCTAGAACTGTTACCAAATGCCATTTGTGTACTAAAGGCTCTAATATATCGTTTTAAACCAGAAAATGTGGTTTTCTCCGGTTATGGAATACGTGAAGGTGTATGTTATAAACAGTTTAGTCCAGGAATAAGACAAATGCATCCCTTACTTGAGGCCTGCAAATATTTGGAAACTAATAGGGCTCGTTTCCCAGGTTTTGGTGAGGTTCTTTACGGCTGGTTGCGTCCGATTTTTGCTAATCTTACAAGGAATGAGGAAACGTTGTATCTTGCTGCATGTTACCTTCACGATACTATTTGGCAAGCACATCCGGATTACCGACCTCAAGTTTGTTTTGAAACGGTTACCGGAGCGAATCTTGGAGGTATTGATCATGAAGGTCGGGTATTTCTAGCCCTTTCCTTAATGTCTCGGTATAAAACAGCAAATTTCAAGGGTATCAACGAAGATATCTTGGAGCTTTTAGACGAAAAAACCATCGGAAAAGCAATGATTCTAGGGGCCGTTATGAGACTAGGATCCATGTTATCTGTGGCCGTATCATCGAATTTGAAAAAAACCAGAATATTTCTCCAAGAGAACAATATATGTCTTTGCTTAAAAGAAAAGGACTATTTCTTGGGTGAAGCCGTTGAGAAGCGATTAAACCATTTGGGGTACTTGATGGGTTTAAATCCAAAAATAATTCTTGAACGAGATACTTTCTGACACTATACGCTAGTTGTGACTTCTAGCAGTTCTCAACTTAATAATCTGTTTTATGACCTTTTATAAATTCTGGAATCCAGTATGTATTTGACAAAGTATTTTTTACCAATCTTAAAGGAAAATCCGTCTGAAGCTCAGATAACGAGTCATCGCCTAATGTTAAGATCAGGAATGATAAAGCAGTCCTCAGCAGGTATCTATTCATGGTTACCTTTGGGGTTGAAGGTACTGAAGAAAATAGAGCAGATTGTAATTGAGGAGCAAGTGGCAGCAGGGCATATCCCCATCCTCATGCCAACTATTCAACCAGCTGATTTGTGGAAAGAGAGTGGTAGGTTGAATGATTACGGGAGTGAGATGCTCAGAATTGAGGATAGGCATGGTAGAGGTATGCTATATGGACCTACGAATGAGGAGTTGGTTACGGATATTTTTAGATCCCATATTACTAGCTACAAAGATCTTCCAAAAACCTTATTTCATATTCAGTGGAAATTCCGTGATGAAGTTCGCCCAAGGTTTGGGGTCATGCGAGGTAGAGAATTTTTTATGAAAGATGGTTATAGCTTTGACATGGATAGAGAATCGGCCATTCACTCCTATAATAGGCACATGATAAGCTACCTTCGCACGTACGAAAGATTGGGCTTGCAGGCAATTCCTATGAAGGCAGATACTGGTCCTATAGGTGGTGATTATAGTCATGAATTCTTGGTTCTAGCTGAAACAGGAGAAAGTGAGGTGTTCTACGATAAGAAAGTCACCGATTCATCTTTAGGCGAAAGAAAAATAGATTATTCAGATAAACAGGGTATTGCTGCAATTGTAGAAAGTTTTACTCAACCTTATGCTAGAACTGATGAAACGCATGACCAAAATCTTTTTAATAAATTACCCCCTGAGAGAAGGTTATCAGCTCGAGGTATCGAGGTAGGCCAAATCTTCTATTTTGGTACAAAATATTCTGAATCAATGAATGCTGAGATAGTCTTACCTGATGGAAAACGTACTTTCGTAGAGATGGGCAGTCATGGGATAGGTGTGTCCAGACTTGTTGGTGCATTGATCGAGGCTAATCACGATGATCTTGGAATAATTTGGCCAACCCCGGTCGCGCCATTTCTTGCAGTAATCATTAACTTAAAACATGGCGATAAAAAGACAGAAAAAGTATGTGAGAAAATTTATGAAAATTTGGTCTCTGCGGGATTAGATGTACTTTACGATGATAGAGATGAAAGAGTTGGCGTCAAGTTTGCTACTATGGATTTAATAGGAATTCCTTGGCAAATTATTGTTGGTCCTAGGGATTTGTCTGAAGGTTTTATAGAGTTGAAGTTTAGAAAAGATGGGAAAAGGACAAGAATTTCATTTTCTGATTGCTCTAGCGAATTATTAAACGCACTTAGAGTATAAGTTACGTTCAATTGAGAGAGGGATGATTGATTTGGCGAGTGATGATATCAATAGTGCGGACTCTTTGAAAAGGCCACTACCATTTTCAAAATTAGAAATTTTAATAGCCTGGCGATATTTGAGAGCAAAAAGGCGAGAAGGTGGGGTTTCTACTATTGCTTGGTATTCTTTCCTTGGAGTGATGTTAGGTGTTGCTACGTTGATAGTAGTCCAAGCCGTAATGGTTGGGTTTAAGGAGGAGTTCACAGATCGAATTATTGGAGCAAATCCTCATGTTATTGTTCAAATGAAGAAAAAAATGGGAGCTTCTGAATCTTTTGATACAGAAAAAGCTGAATTTATTCAGGAAATTCTCAAGGAGAGAAAAACACTAAGTGCTATCTATCCTATAATTGCAGGTCAGGTCATGGCAGCTAAAAACGGTAGATATTCTGGACTACAAGTTATCGGAATTAAGAGATCTGACTTGGGGAGAATTGAATTGATTTCATTGCCCGAAAAGAAGATGGGAAGTTTAGATGAATTTGGCGAAGGAATAGCCATTGGCTGGGGAGTAGCCAGAGATCTTGATCTGAAAATAGGAGATAGTTTGCGACTGATCTCACCCGATGGTCTCAAAACGCTTTTCGGTACTACACCACGTGTTTCTGATTTTAAGGTCAGTTATATATTTAGCGTTGGAAGATATGATATTGATAAGTTTAGACTATATATGCCTCTTGAGGAGGCTCAAAATTTCTTTAATAAGAAAGACAAAATAGACCAGATAAATGTTTTAGTCCCTGACCCTCATTCTGTAAGTCAGGTCAAAATGGAGCTCCAGAGGAATCTTGGTTTTAAATATACTATCTGGACTTGGAAAGATATTTCGGGAGCGTTCCTAGCTGCTTTAGACGTAGAAAGAAGGGTCATGTTTATCATATTATCCTTGGTTGTTTTGATAGCGGCATTGAACATAGTTTCTGGATTAGTAATGCTTGTCAAAAATAAGGGTAAAGACATCGGTATTTTGCGCACCATGGGACTAGAACAAAATTCAATAATGAGGATTTTTATTCTTTGTGGTTCCTTTATTGGAATTCTTGGATCCATTTCTGGAGTTATTCTTGGTGTTTCATTTGCTTATTATTTGCCAGAACTCCAATACTTTATTGAGGAAATTTTGGGTAAGGAAATTTGGAACCCTGAATTACGGTTTCTAACGGAAGTTCCAGTAAGAGTGAGGTTTTCTGATGTTTTATATGTAAGCGTAGTTGCATTAATGTTATCTATCTTCGTGACAATAATTCCAGCACGGAACGCGGCAGGATTAGACCCAGTGGAGGCACTGAGGCATGAATAATGCTTTAGTCCTAGAGTTATTTGATTTGAAGAAATCCTTCAGTCTTGATGGTCGCAAACAAACAAAAATATTCGATGGAGTTCAACTAACTCTTAAGAAATCTGAGTTGGTTGGAATTATTGCTCCTTCAGGGACTGGAAAAACATCGTTGCTAAATATATCTGGCTTATTAGATCAACCGACAGGAGGCTCGGTGAGGGTTTTGGGTCAAGAGACTGGGAAATTAACAACGGAAAGAAGAAATTCTATTAGGAGAAATCACATTGGATTTGTATTCCAATCAAGTAATTTGTTGAACGAATTCAGTGCGATTGAAAATGTGGCTTTATCGAGGATCATAAAAGGGTTTAATTTCAAAGACTCTTTGAAGTATTCGAGAAATTTACTTTCAAGGGTAGGATTAGAAAACCGACTACATCACAAACCACTAGAACTATCTGGAGGGGAGCAGCAGAGAATCGCTATTTGTAGAGCCATGGCAAATGATCCTAAACTTCTCTTAGCTGATGAGCCAACGGGTAATTTGGACTATGAAAATTCCATATTAGTTTTTGACCTTCTGCTTTCGTTGGTAAAACAAAAGAAAGTTTCCGCTTTGGTCGCCACACATAATCTAGAATTGATAAAAAGAATGGATCGCGTGCTGAAATTAACAAAAACTGGCCTGGTTAATTTATAAATTAATTTAGGCATGAATTTCTAATATTGATCCACTCCTCATCACTAACTCTGACATTAGTTTTTGTGAAAATAGATTGGTCATAGAGCGATATCAGATAATTATCCAGTTGCAAGTTAAATTGTACTGTCATTCCAAGAGCATAGCCAAGAAGAGTACGTAGTTTCTGTCTTTGCAAAAACTCTATAAAGACTCTCCTTTTTTCATAAGACTTAAGGGCGATACTCAAAAGGAGTTCAAATTTCTCATAGGATCCCTTATGTTGAAACCAGTCAAACGGGATTATAATGATCCCTCCAGGAAGTATTAAGGGTGAGCTTAGAGATGTTTTTGTAATAGATATATCTATTCCAGTTACTACGCCATGTTTCTTTATAAGCTTATTTTCTACTGCTTTTGTTTCTTTCTGTTTTGGACATGTATTTCTAATCAAGTTCTCATTTTCTAGCAATTTTTGGATGAAAACATACTCGTGATTGGGTTTTATGATATCAAGGGTCACAGTCCTTAGAATATTTGGTAAAAAAAAGAAAAATAACATAATAAGGATCGAGCCAGTTATTATTATGAAGTGGTGAAATTTCAAAAGTTTACCACTAGGGGATTTTCCTTTGCCACAAATAATGGCCAGAGCTTCGATCATTGCTTCATCTTGTATGATCAATTCTTCTTGTCTCTCTGTTCCAGGACTAAATCTGGCCTCTATCTCATTTTTTTCTATCATTACTATGGAATTGAGATCCCAATGATTAAGTGGGATTTCATTGTTATCTGACATTATGATGGATGATTTGCCGAAAGAAACTATTACTTCTTTAGGAGGGCTTCCTTTTGCATCGATCCAAAAGCCCTTGGATTCTAATATTGTATATTTTTTTATTGCAGTCATTAGAGGCAGTTTTTAGATGCTACGGCCTGAGGTCTGGATGTTGATAGTTTTCTTTTTCAAGAATTTGTCTAAGAGCCATCTTGGAAATTTTTCCTGTGGCAGTATGAGGTATCTCTTTAGCAAAAATAATATCATCAGGTATTTGCCACTTGGCAACAAAAGCTGACATGAAGTCTGTTATTTTCTCTGGCTCTACCTTTTTGCCTACCTTGCAAACTACTACCAGAATAGGCCTTTCATCCCATTTTGGGTGACTGACGCCTATAGCAGCAGCTTCAACGACGTCAGGATGTCCAACCGCAGCGTTCTCAAGCTCAATTGATGAAATCCATTCACCACCTGATTTAATAATGTCTTTTGATCTGTCGGTAATACTCATATAACCGTTTTTATCTATTGTGGCGACATCCCCTGTATCAAACCACCCCTCATCATCAACTGCTTTCTTATCAGTCTTGAGATATTGTTGGACAACTGCGCCTCCGCGAGCCCAAAGTTTACCTTGTGTTTTTCCATCGTTTTTCAATTGGTTGCCATGATCGTCGGTCAATTTAAGTTCTACTGTAAATGGAGGGTGTCCAGTTGTTTCCTGAACAGAAATTTTTTCTTCATCAGTTAATTCCAAAACTTCTGGCTTAAAAGAGCAAATTGTTCCTAAGGGCGACATTTCTGTCATGCCCCAAGCATGGAGAACTTGCACATTAAAATCATTCTGGAAAGATTCTATCACAGCCCTTGGACAGGACGATCCACCAATGATTACACGCTTCAATGTAGATAAATTTAGATTATTCGCTTTCAAATAATTCAGCAGTAACAACCATATAGTTGGTACAGCGGCAGTTACTGTTACCCCTTTTTCTAACATTTCATAAAGGCCTTCCGGATTCATTTCTCTTCCGGGCATGACCATTGAAGCTCCTACAAGCGGAGCTGTATAGCCAATAGACCAACCGTTTGCATGGAATAGTGGAACAACGGGCATAATACGATCCCTTGAAGAAAGATTAATCATGTCAGGAGAGGCAGAGGCAAGCGCATGTAAAACATTTGATCTATGAGTATAAACTACGCCCTTTGGATTACCAGTTGTCCCCGAAGTATAACATATACCACATGCTTCCGTTTCGTGCCCACTAATCCAATCAAAATCGGAATCTTCAGTTTCTAGTAATTCCTCATAACAAATCAAATTTGGCAAATCAGATTTTGGCATGTTGATATTATCTGTGAGAACAATTACATGCTCAACTGTTTCGCACGTAGGCATTATTTTCTCTAATATTCCCAGCAGGTCAAGGTCTATCATTAATATCTTATCCTCAGCATGATTAATGATGTAGGTAAGCTGTTTTGCAAAAAGTCTTGGATTCAGAGTATGATTCACTGCTCCACATCCAGGTATACCATACCACAGTTCAAGATGCCTAGCTGTGTTCCAGGCCATGACCCCAATCCTATCACCTTTTTTTATCCCAAGCCGCTGTAATGATTTTGATAGCTTTTTTGCTTTTTGGTGAATAGATGACCAATTTGTTTCCTCGATGGGGCCTTCGACTTTCCTACTAATGATCTTGCGCTTAGGGTGGTATCTCGCAGCATGATCTAAAATTTCAGAAACTCTAAGCGAAAAAGGCTGCATGAGGTTATCCATTTAAAGGCTCCAACGGTAATTATAGACTTAAATTAACAAACTATGCTTAGTTACTATCAAAACAGAATCTAAAATCCAAAAAAAATTTTGCAAAAATAAAAAAGAAATTAGGTTATGAACCTTTCCCATCGGGCATAGCAACAAACTTTTCATAAAATGTTTTATTTGTTTTTACTAAATCTAAAATTAACTTTCCAGGCTCAAATCTTGAGCCATACTCTTTGGAGAGTTCATTACATTTGTTTAAAACCCAATGACCACCTTTCAAATCCATCCAGCTAAATGGGCCGCCTGCCCATGGCATGCAGCCCCAACCAAGTATGGCTCCTACATCACCCTCTCTGATATCAGTTAGTACTTTGGACTCAAATGCTCTAACAGCCTCTAAACATTGAATTAGGGCTAAGCGGTTTTTTACTTCGGCAAAATCAGGTTGATGTTTTTTTGAGGGGAAACAGTTCTTGAGATCCGGCCAAAAGCACATTCTTTTCCCTCGTTCATTATAGTCATAAAAACCTGCACCTATTTTTCTCCCAAATCTCTTATTTTTTTCCATCACGGACAAGACGTCAGAAACCCCAGGATCCTTTAGATTATTGCCTAGTGCTTTTTTTGTTTGGCTAGCAATACTAATTGCAAGTTCGATAGATACTTCGTCAATCAGTTGCAATGGGCCTAAGGGCATTCCCAATTGCAGGGCAGCATTCTCAATTATTTGAGGTAGAACACCTTCTTTAACCATTATCATACCTTCATTAATATAAGGTATGATACACCGATTGGCATAGAAATTCCTGGCATCGTTTACAATTATTGGGGTTTTTCTTATTTGTCGAACAAAGTCAAAAGCTAGAGCAATGGCGCTTTGAGTTGTTCCTTGTCCTCTGATTATTTCGACCAAGTTCATTTTGTGTACTGGGCTGAAGAAATGTATGCCCAAGAATGTTTCCTTTAAAGGCAATGTTTTTGCTAGGTCAGTTATGGGCAAAGTTGATGTGTTGGAAGCAATTATAGTTTTGTTGTCAACATGGTTAGCAATTTCTTTCAATACTTTATTCTTTATTTCGAGATCTTCGAATACGGCTTCAATAACAAGATCGGCTTGGTTAAGATCCTTATATTCACTTGAAGGAATTATTCTATTTAGTATCTCCTGTTTTTTCTCCTCATTAATTTTACCTCTCTTAATACCTGCATCTAAAATTTGGCTAATTTTTGATATTCCAATTTTAGCTGCCTCTAAATCTTTGTCTATTAACACAACATTAATTTCATTTGATGCAGCCGAGTGAGCAATTCCAGCCCCCATCATGCCCGCTCCTACAATTCCAATTTTAGCTATGCTAATTTTTTTAGTTTCAGGGGGCCTTTTTAAGCCCTTTTCTATAGCATTTTTATTTATGAAAAGCGTTCTAATCATATTTGAAGTGCTTTTTTCGGTGAGGATTTTTGTAAACCAACGAGCTTCAATCTTTAATGCAGTATCAAAATTTGTTAGTGCACCTTCATATATCGCCGACAGGAGGTATTTTGCAGCGGGGTAAATATTCTTGGTTCGGGAACTTATCATAGCATTAGCTCCGACAAATGTCATAAATCCACTGGGGTGGTACGGTGCGCCTCCAGGCATTTTATAACCTTTTTTGTCCCAAGGTTTTATCTTTTCCTCATCTGTAGCGTTTCTGATCCAGCACTTTGCATCAGCTATCAAATTATCTGGGGAAGAAATTTCATCGATTAAACCAACCATTTTCGCATTTTTGGGAGAGAACATTTTTCCCTCCATTAAAATAGGAGCACTAGCCATCAAACCTACCATCCTGCTCACTCTTGTTGCTCCTCCAGCCCCCGGAAACAATCCGACTAGTATTTCAGGAAGTCCAACTTTTGTCCGTCTATTATCTGTTACAATTCTGTGGTGACAAGCTAGACCAATTTCTGTTCCAATACCTGCTGATAAACCAGGATTTGCCCAAACAAATGGAGTGCAATCTTTTTTTGTCTTAAGATCCATTCCACCAAGCTCAATTTTTCTTAACAACTTGTGAACTCTCATAACAAATTTAAATATTTGTAGATTGTTTTCACTCATTTCATTTGTTTGCAAATTGGCAAGCACATTTAGATCCATTCCGGCAGCAAAATCTTGCTTTCCAGACGTGATGATAACTCCTTTGACTCTTTTGTCTAATAGAAGTTCATCAACAATTCCCTCAAGTTCCTCTAAGCCATTTAATGTCAATATATTTAGTCGCTTGCCAGGTGCATCCCATGTCACTATGGCTATTCCATCATCTTCAATGCTTAGATTAAATTCTGACATATTTATCCTCCATATCAGATTCTTTCTATGATAGTTGCACTACCCATACCAGAGGCTACACATAGGGTAATTAGAGCAGTGTTTTTGTTTGATCTCTCGAGCTCATCCAGGGCTGTTCCAAGTATCATGGCGCCAGTTGCACCTAGAGGATGCCCCATTGCGATCGCTCCACCATTAATATTTACTTTATCTGGGTCTAAATCATAAGCTTGATTAAATCGTAAAACAACCGAAGCAAAGGCTTCGTTTACTTCAAACACATCGATGTCAGAAATTTCCATCTTTGCTAATTCAAGGGCTTTTTTAGCTGCTGGTATTGGACCAGTTAGCATAATGGTTGGGTCAGTCCCTACCTTGGCTGTTGAGATAATTTTGGCTCGAGGACTTAGATTTGATGCACTGCCAAAGTCTTGGTTTCCTATTAGAACGGCTGCAGCACCATCAACAATTCCGCTCGAGTTGCCAGCGTGGTGAACATGTTCGATCTTTTCAAGGTTTGGATATTTTTGCATAGCCACATTGTCAAAACCTGGCATAGTTTCTCCCATCTCTTTAAAACTTGGTTTTAGAGATCCAAGGCTTTGCATACTGGTTTCGGGCCTGATATTTTCATCTTTACAAAGAATTTCTACTCCATTCTGATCTTTGATTGGGATTATGGATTTACTGAATCTGTTTTCTTCCCAAGCCAGATGTGCTCTCTTTTGACTTTCAATAGCGTAAGCGTCAACGTCATCTCTTGAAAAACCATAGAGCGATGAAATAAGATCCGCAGAAATTCCTTGTGGGACAAAGAGAGTATTCATTGCTAAGGTCGGGTCGACTGCTATAGCTGCTCCATCTGATCCCATTGGCACTCGGCTCATCATTTCAACACCCCCGGCAATATAAGCTAATCCTGCTCCTCCCTTTATTTGATTTGCAGCCAGATTAATGGCTTCCAATCCGCTTGCGCAAAATCTATTTATTGATAAACCTGGAGTATTCTGGGCAAAGCCAGCTTTTAAGACTGCTGATCTAGCAAGGCAACCACCTTGTTCTCCAACTTGAGTTACATTTCCCCAGATTACATCTTCAACATGATTTGTATCTAGCTGGTTTCTATCTCTAATGGCTTTGAGTATCTCGCCAGAAAGGTAGACGGAGGTTAGTTCATAAAGTGATCCATCTTTCTTACCTTTTCCTCTTGGACTTCTAACAGCATCAAAGATTATTGCGTCTTTCAAGGCTCTCTCCTTTCCTAAATTTATTTAGTATATAAACAGATGATATTTTTTGTTTCTTGTGTCTTACTTGCTAGCCTCTTTTACCAGCTTCTCGCGTTTAAAAACAGCTAAAACTGATCTGGGTCTAAAGACATTAAGATTTTGTCCCCAGCTTTGATCTTTGTTGCTAAAAATGTAGTTTTTGGAATTGCATTAGCCATATAATACCGGCCTGTCACAATCTTCGCTTCTAGAAATTTATTTAGTTTTTTTCCTGCCTTTTTTCTTTCCATAATGTGAGTCACTATTTTAACCCACATGAAACCTATAGAAAATATGCCCAACAAATGGAGAAAATCTGAGGCTCCAGCCAAAACAGAATTGGGGTTCTTTATTCCGTTATCTAGAAAGAATTCTAAAACATCATCCAAGTCTTGTAGCGCAATCCTTAGTGGGTCAAAAAAATCACTTTCTATTTCCTCGCTTGCTGATTTTTGATTTAGGAATTTTGTCACTAACTCACGAAGGTAAAGAATATTCTCTCCCCCATCAGAGTTCAGTTTTCGCCCAACTAAGTCGATCGCCTGGATCGCATTTGTTCCCTCATAAATCATCGCAATTCGAGAGTCTCTAACTAACTGGCTCATACCCCATTCTTCAATGTAACCATGACCCCCAAAAATTTGTTGTCCAATGACGGTCATAGTAAACCCAACATCACTAATATAGCCTTTGATCACAGGTGTGAGCAAAGAAGCCAAGCCATAGGACCTTTTGTCCGACAAGCGGTTTCCTTTATCCAGTAGAAGTGCGGTCCATAAAGTAAGTGCTCGAGCCCCTTCTATAAATGATTTTTGATCCAACAAATTTCTTCGAATATCCGGATGGTTTATTATAGGTTTGGGGTCACTACTAAACTTTCCATCTTTTTGAAGAGACTTTCCTTGTATTCTTTCTTTAGAGTAATCCAAGCTACTCTGATAAGCCACTTCGGCTAAGGCTAAACTCTGTACCCCCACTCCTAAACGTGCTTCGTTCATCATTGTGAACATGGCTTGAAGGCCTTTATGTTTTTCTCCTAGCAAATAACCTGTGGCGCCATCGTAATTCAAAACGCATGTGGCATTTGCATGGATTCCCATTTTCTGTTCAATAGACCCCACGGAAAAACTGTTTCTTTGACCCAGGCTTCCATCGGATTTGACCAGAAATTTTGGAACTATGAAAAGGGAAATTCCTTTCACACCATCAGGACCTCCTGGTATTTTAGCTAGCACTAGCTGGATAATATTTGTGGATAGATCATGGTCTCCTGCGGAGATAAAGATTTTTTGCCCAGTAATTTTGTACTCGTCATCCGACAGTGGCTCAGCCTTTGTTTTGATCATACCGAGATCAGTACCACAATGCGGTTCGGTTAAATTCATAGTCCCAGTCCATTCGCAAGTAACCAGTTTAGGCAGGTAGGTGTCCTTCTGATGATCATTCCCATGAGTGAGTATGGTGGCATAAGCACCATGAGTGAGAGCCTTATAAATGGTCAAAGAAATGTTACATGAAGAAAAGATTTCTCCAAGAATTAGTGATAATGTTATAGGAAGTCCTTGACCTCCGTATAAAGGATCACAATCAAGACCTGTCCATCCACCCTTTTTGATTTCATCGAAAGCATTAACAAAACCTTTGGGGGTAGTAACTAGCCCATTTTCGAACTTGCATCCTTCTTTGTCCCCAGATTTATTAATGGGAAGCATAATCTCAGTGGCTACTTTAGCTCCTTGGCGTAGTATTTCAGCGGTAAAGTCTGGTGTAAGCTCTTTAAAACCATCTATTTCTTTTTTTGAAATAAGAAGGTATTCGTGAAGGAGGAAGTGGAATTCTTCTAATGGAGCTTGGTATTTTGCCAAAAGCCTCTCCCTAACTAATTATAATCAAAAGGTATTGATCTTTTTTCGATTCCAATTGCAATTCCTCGGGAATCTAGGACTTTTTCCCCCCATTGCAACATTTCTTTAAGGTCTTGGATAGCGGCAGTTAATTCATTTTTTTGTTCAACCATGACCTGCAATCTTTGAGTCGCTAGTTCATATGTTTTGGCCAATTGGGTTTTTTGTTGGTCGCCAATGTCGTAAAGATTCAGTAGTTGTCTAATTTCTTCCAGGGAGAACCCAAATCTTTTCCCCTGTAAAATGAGTTTTAATCTAGCACGATCTCGACGGGTAAATAGACGTCGTTGTCCTTCTCTTATCGGAAAAAGTAGCTCTTTCGATTCATAAAACCTCAAAGTTCTTGGTGTCACTTTATACATATCACACATTTCTTTAATAGTGCGTACTTCCGTAGTCATTTCATTCATAACATATTCCCTTTTAATCACTAATTGCTTACTATTACGTCAACGTCAACTATGACCTAACGTCACAGTGATAATGAAATAAATATGCGACGAGGGATGAGTGGGAAATTCAAATGATGCTTAATTCAGACATTCTGCTTTGATAAGCACAATCTTTTTGCAAAAATCAGAACATGACTAATTTATAAGCAATTAAATTATGTTTTGCTAGTGCATGAGTACATATTTAATTGCTTTGGACAAATCCCATTGGGAGGATTTCTTTTTATGAAATATTTGTCTTGGTTGGGCTAGGTGAGGAGATCCTAAATTCCTTAACCAAGATATTAAATTAAGGAGTTGTTACTAGCAGGCATGACCAATATGATTTTCCTAAGTCTGATTAATTTGTAATTGAATGGTAGGAAGTATTTTGAATAAGGTTCCAACTAATATTACTAATCGCAGGATTGCTCAGATTGCCATCCCGATGATGTTATCCAATATTACGGTTCCACTACTTGGATTTGTTGATACCGCTGTTATAGGCCAGCTTGGCCAGGCTGAGCTCATTGCCGCTCTCGGTTTAGGATCGATATTAATTAGCACTCTGTATTGGCTGTGTGGGTTCCTCAGAACGGGAACCACCGGCCTTGCTGCCCAAGCAAAAGGTGCAGAAGATCTTACAGAGGTCTTTCACATTTTACTAAGAGGATTAGGACTCGGTTTTCTTCTAGGCTGCTTCATTCTAATGATTTCCTTTCCAGTTTTTCGCGCTTTTTTCATTATTTCCCCTTCAGAAGAGGTAGTAGAAATAGCAGCTCTCTCTTATGTGCAAATCCGCATATGGTCGGCCCCATTCGCAATAGCTAACATAACAATTATTGGTTGGCTAATTGCCATGGAAAAAACTGTGAGGGTATTTTTTATCCAGTTATTCATAAATGCTCTTAACCTAATACTGAACTTCTTTTTTGTTTTATTTTTAGATTTCGGCGTGGATGGCGTAGCATACGCAACTTTAATATCTGAAATATCTGGCCTCTGTCTCTCCTTCATTTTGTGCTGGAGGGTTTTAAACGTACAGAAAAATTTTGTAATCCAGAAAATATTCAAATGGGATAAATGGGTAAAGTTGTTCTCTCTAAACCTCAATATTTTTCTTAGATCTCTACTTCTAGAAATGGCATTCTTAAGTTTTTTCTTCTGGGGGGCAAGTTTTGGAACGGTAGTTCTGGCGGCTAACCAGATTCTAATACAGTTTTTGCATATTTTTGCTTATGCCTTAGATGGATTCGCATTTTCGGCAGAGGTTTTGGTAGGTATATCGTATGGTCGCAAGAATTTACGGGCCTTAAGGAAGTCATTCATACTTTGCACCAAATGGGCGGGACTTTCGGCTCTTTTCCTGTCTGTGGTTTTTTTCTTTTCTGGCTCATTTTTTGTACAATTTATGACTACTTCAAAGGAGGTTGTAACAACCGCCGAAGATTATCTTTTGTGGATCACGTTAGCACCCGTTTTGAGTTTTTTAGCATATATATTGGATGGAGTTTTCTTTGGATGTACTCATACGTCAGAAATGCGTAAGGCGATGTTAATATCGACGTTATTTTATTTTTTTGCAGCTGTAATCTTGAGTGAAGCCTATCAGAATCATGGTTTATGGTTTGCGTTAACTCTATTCTCTGTGATAAGGGCTCTGACGCTATTTTATTATTATCCAAATATTGAGCGATCAGTTTCTTTCATGAGATAATCATGGTTTTTAGATCCCACAGCTTCCGAAACATTTGTATAGCCTGCTTCCTCAATGAGGTGGCTAAGTTTAATCAATATGCTGTTTACTAAATATGGTCCCTGATAGGTCAATGCAGTGTAAAGCTGAACCACACTAGCTCCTATACATATTTTCTTAAAAGCATCTTCCCCCGAGAAAATGCCACCTACTCCTATAAGAGGTATTTTCCCTCCCGAAAGATAATAGAGTTTGGCCAAAACCTGATTGGAAATTTCAAACAAAGGCTTACCCGATAATCCTCCTGACTCTTTTTGTAACGGACTTTTTAAGTTTGGTCTTTCCGTTGTTGTATTAGTAGCAACTATTCCAGATATTTCGTACATTTGACAGATCTCGATGATAGATTTTAACTCTCTGTTGGTTAGATCAGGTGCAATTTTTAGAAGTATTGGTTTTTTGTAGAGTTTGACAACATAATTTTGCTTTATCTTTCTAACCAACTCAATAAGATTTTTTCTGCTTTGCAACTTTCGCAAATCTTCAGTATTGGGGCTTGAAACATTGATGGTCAAGAAATCTACCAAATGGGCACTGCGCGACAAAACATCAATAAAGTCGCAAATCTTGTCAGGACTATTCCTGTTAGCCCCAATATTTAAGCCTACAGTGCCAACGCCGTTGTAGATCTCTAACTTCTTGGTTATGTGAGCTATGCCAAGGTTATTAAAGCCTAATCTATTTATTATGCCTTCATCCTCTTTCAATCTAAAGAGACGAGGCTTTTTGTTGCCTTTTTGAGGATAGGGAGTGGCAGCCCCAATCTCAACGAAACCGAAACCAAGTGAAAAGAGTCCCGGTATTACTTCAGCATTTTTATCAAAGCCAGCTGCAAGCCCTATTGGGTTTTCTAACTCAATATTGCAAAACTTTACCTTTAATCTCTCATGATTCGGGACATCTTTGGCTTTGGGATATTTTATTTTGAGAAATTTTATTGCCAGGGCGTGTGCCTGCTCAGGTTTAAGCATTTGAAGTCCTGTGAGAAGAAATTTAAAGACAAGTCTTTCTAGAACAAATTTCCAGTTGGTTTTCATAAACTCAACCGGATTGTAAAAAGGGTTTGGGAATATTTTAAATTACCATAGTAGTGCGGGAAAATTTTCTGGCTTCTGGATAATTCCCACTCTAATTTGTGTTTCAATTCATTTTCTAGGAATGCCAAGACGTATACTATTGTATGGCAAGAAAAGTGACTTTTTATAGTATCATGCAACTGATCACGTGTCGAAAGATGTATGAAACCATCTCGTAAATCAGGACTTGATCCTCTTGTCTCACCATTAGCGGTGAACCAATCTAGATCTTGTTTTGCAAGTACTTTATAAACCAACATTTAAATGCTTTCATCACTTAAACTAATACGGGCTCTGACTGGGTAGATCAACCAGATACATTAATCCAGATCATATAATAAAGTCTACGGATTGTGCTAATTATATTTCTCTGTTAGTCTAATACCATTGAATGATGAGTATGAATGCTTCGACCATTGAGAAGATCAGGAATGCTAAAGTATGATTTCGCCGAAGCCGGCTCGGAGTTGCCGGTGATTGTAAAGAAGGACAATAGAAATGGCCAAAGGTATAGTGAAGTGGTTTAATGTGAGTAAAGGTTTCGGGTTCATCCAACCAGAGGGAGGGGGTAAAGATGTCTTTGTTCATGTTACAGCTGTAAGGGAGGCAGGTTTAGAGACTCTTGAAGAAAATCAGTCAGTTGAATTTGAAATGGTTGACGGTCGTGATGGCAGACAGTGCGCTGGAGATATCAAAATCTCTTAAAATCAGTCATTCAGTTCTTTTTAAATTGAGAATAATATTTTAATCATTCGGTATGGCAAGTTGGCGATAAATAGTAGGATCCCAATTGCAGGCAAAGCCGTCCCCATCAGGATCTAGATTTTTGATGTCTATTTTAGGGCCTCCAGAGCCCAAAAAGAACCTTTGAGCATTATCTTCTGTATTAAATATTGCGCATTCAGACTGATGGTCAAAAACATGAAATGGAGATCTTGAGTAAATTCTTTCACCTTTTTTGTTAAATGTCTTACGCGCAAAAGTGGCTACATTCACTGGTTGGTTTAGATGATTGGATCGTTCAGTTTCAACGATTACTCTTTTCTCTCTTGCTGCTGCTAGCTCTTCAGCTGCTTTAGTTTTATCTTTAATTTGTTGCTCTAGTGTATCCAGAGAAAGGTCTAAAACTCCATTTTCATTAGATAAACCAGTATCATTTTTTTTACCGTTTAATAAGGGTTCATCTGTACTATTTGCGTTACCATCTTGCTCATAAGTTTGACAAGCTATTAGTAAAGTCACTAGATAGATAGAAATCAGCTGCGCTAACACTTTGAGGAGCATTAAATTGCCCACCAATTAGTTGGCAATTCTTTAAAATTACTTTCCTTTTCTAAGCGAAAGGCTATGTCCAAAATTTCAGCTTCTCCCCAGGCAGGTCCTATAAGTTGGAGCCCCAAGGGTAATCCCTTATCCGTGGTTCCTGTTGGAATACTGATAGCGGGAAGACCAGCCAAGTTAACTGGGACCGTGAATATGTCATTTAGATACATTTCAACTGGGCTTTTATTGCTTTTCGAACTTAGGGGAAAAGCTGGGGACGGAGTTGTGGGAGTAAGAATAGCATTTATACCCTGAGAAAAAACGTTCTCAAAGTCTTTTCTAATAAGATTTCTTACTTTTAAAGCTTTTTGATAATATGCCTCATAAAAACCAGCAGATAAAACATATGTGCCAACCATGATTCTTCTCTTAACTTCATCGCCAAAGCCTTCAGATCGTGTTCGCTTATATAGTTCATTAATTCCTTCTCCTGCCCTAAGTTTGCCTCTGTAACCATATTTTACTCCATCGTATCGAGCCAAATTTGATGAAGCTTCAGCCGGTGCTAGAACATAATAAGTAGGCAGAGAATATTTTGTGTGAGGGAGTGAAATTTCTACAATCTTTGCTCCTGAATCTTTTAGCTGTCTAATACCAGTTTCCCATAATTTGATGATTTCTGGTGGAGTATCATCAATCCTGTATTCTGCTGGAATGCCAATTTTTTTCCCGCGTATATCTCCAATCAGCGCTGATTCAAAATTTGGCACTTTCTGAACGGCACTTGTACTATCTTTACTATCGTGGCCTGAGATGATTTCTAGTAGAATTGCTGAGTCTCGCACAGTTTTTGTTATAGGGCCAGCCTGATCCAAAGATGAAGCAAACGCTATTATTCCCCATCTAGAGCACCTCCCGTAGGTTGGTTTTATACCAACTACACCATTAAATGCTGCTGGTTGCCTTATAGAACCACCTGTGTCAGTTCCTAATGCACCCAAACAAAGATTTGCTGCTACAGCGGCAGCTGATCCACCAGATGATCCACCTGGTGATAAAGGTAACTCTGTGTCTGAACCTTGCCAAGGATTGATCGCCGGACCATAAACTGAAGTTTCGTTAGAAGATCCCATTGCAAATTCATCCATGTTAAGCTTGCCTAGCAAAATAGCATTCTCTTTCCATAGCTTAGCCGTTACAGTACTTTCATAGGGAGGTACAAACCCTTCCAGAATTTTGGAGGCAGCTTGTGTTGGTAACGATTTGGTGCAAAAAATATCCTTAACTGCAAGAGGAATACCACAAAGTTTTCCTTTTTCTGACGATCTCATTAGTTTGTCACAAAACCGAGCCTGATTCAGAGCAATTTCAGCCGTGATAAGGCAGAAGGCATTTAGCTTTTGGCTAGATTCTATTCTCTCTATATATCTTTCAGTGAGCTTCACAGCGGACAAATCACCTTTGAGAAGAAGATCTCTTGCCTTGGATATTGTTAGGGTTTCAAAGTCAGACATTCACTCAATAACTTTCTTCACGGTGAAAAACCCCTCTTTATGCTCAGGCGCATTTTTTAAGATTAAGTCTATACAATCTCCGTCCCTTGCAATATCTTCAGGGCGGTTCTCATGCCCCATCACAGGGTAGGTGTCTAAGTCTGGAACTTCGGAGGTATCCACCTCTTCGAGTTGGTTCATTAGGTCAACAATTTCGCTAAGCTGTTTAGAGAACATTGTTACATCTTTTTTTGAAAGCTCTATTTTTGCAAGATCGCCTATTCTACTTACTAGGTCACTATCGATGGACATAATATTGTTTCCTTAAATGATCTTTCCCGTTAGAGCTTTAGCCGTGTATTTTCTATCATGCAAGTATTTAAATAGTTCATTTAGCTATCTGCACAAGTAAACTTGACGACTTCAACAAGGAAGATCCTAATCGTTGTGTTTTGCCAAAAATAGCAACTGGGCTCATCTCCTTTCGTTAAAGAATTTTTTTATTAAGTCTGATGAATCATATTCGTGTATGTTCGGATAAACCTCAAGAGATGATCCTTGTATTTTCCCCCCATTCTCAATATTGTATGGATCAAATTGTGCATTTGAAGTATCTGGAGCGCCGTAGTATAGCCTTTCAAGTCTGGCGTTAATTATTGCTTGTAAACACATTTTACAGGGTTGCAATGTAACATAGATATGATGTCCTACCAATCTTTCAGATTTTAATTTAGTGCAAGCTTCTCGAATTGCTAAAATTTCTGCATGTGCAGTTGGATCTTTCAGTTCTCGAATCCTATTTCCTGACTTTGCGACTGTCTCACCATGCTCATTGACAATCACGGCTCCTACTGGTACTTCCTCCCGCCTAGCTGCAATCATAGCTTCGGCAAGCGCTAATTCCATATATGATTTAAATTTCGACATTGAGTTTAGAATTAAAAGTCTTTAAAAAGTTTTCGTTTTTGAAATGTCATCTGAAGAAGATCAAAATCAAAGGTTATCTAAGTTTTTAGCTTATGCAGGAATAGCATCTAGAAGAAATTCTGAGAAGCTAATTTTAAAAGGTAGAGTATCTGTTAATGGATCGATTGTAATTGATCCTGGTACCAAGGTTTCAACAGAAGATGATATTTTTTGTGATGGACGTGCCGTAAGTCATGAATTGGAGAAGCCAAGAATATGGCTTTATCATAAACCGGTAGGTGAAATTTGTTCAGATTTTGATCCCTTTGGTAAAAGAACAGTTTTTGAATCATTCCCCAACACATTAGGCAGAGTATGTCTTGTTGGAAGGTTGGACTATAATTCTGAGGGGTTATTACTTTTGACAAATAAGGGTTTTATAAAGCGTTATCTTGAGTTGCCAAGTAATAAAATAGTCAGAACTTATGAGGTGAAGGTTTGGGGTAAAGTTGGAGATTCAAATTTAGAGCCGATTAGGTCTGGTATCACTGTAGGTGGCGTAAACTATGCTCCGATGATTATTGATTATATTTTTAAAGGAAAAGGAAATAAATGGCTTAAAATTAGTATCACTGAAGGTAAGAATAGGGAGATTAGAAAAGTTTTGGGGAAAATAGGTTTAAAGGTAAGTAAACTAAAGCGAGTAAGTTATGGAAATTTTAGGTTAGGAAAACTAAAGCCGGGTCATGTGAAAGAAGTAGGAGTAGCAGAGGATTTGAGAGATGTTTAAAAAACCATTGACTGACCTATTTAAGAATTATTAAATTAGGGTGTGGAAAGCTGAATGATCGCATCTTTATGATGAGGAAAGTCCGGACTCCAAGGAGAAGTGGTGCCGGGTAACACCCGGCCAGGGTAACCTGAGGGAAAGCGCAACAGAAAAGATACCGCTTAAATTTGAGCAAGGGTGAAATGGTAAGGTAAGAGCTTACCGCTTGCTTGGTAACAAGCAAGGCATTGCAAGCCCCACCAGGAGAAAGGCCAAATAGGAACCGTTTTGAACTCAATTGTTCTATATCTCCTAAGTTTCGGTTTGGGTAGGCCGTTAGATCCGTTCGGAGACGATTGGACTAGATGAATGATCATTGGGTCACAGTGCTCACAAAATCCGGCTTATAGGCTTTCCACACCTTTCTAAAATGGATTTCAAGAAATCATGTGGCTGTTGTCGACTATCTGTAGTTACAAAATTTATGTATACCACAATATATAGTGATCAAAAAAAAAAGGAAAAAGTGTGATAAAAAACCATTGATTTCCATAAAATCCCATGCTAGGTTATTTATGTTGAGGATTAGATTTCATACAGGCATCTCCCTCCAATCTGGTAGTTTGGTAAAAAAAAAATAAAAAAGCTAAACTATAGATGAAAAAGGCAACGGTTACCGAAATCCTGCGGTAACCGTTGCTTTGACTGTGAGGGCACCTTTAAAGTCAAGAGAGTAAGGTAAGAAGGCATGAGACGTTTTAGGGGTGAAGCTGAAAATAAAGTTGATGCAAAGGGGCGAGTTTCTATCCCAGCACCTTTTAGGCGAGTACTGGAAGAGGGAGATCCTGATTGGTCAGTTGGAGTGAGTCCCAATTTCGTGATTGTATACGGTAGAAGAAATAGCAAGTGCTTGGAGGGGTATTCTCTGAGATCAATTAACGATGTAGATAATTTAGTTTCCAGGTTACCTAGATATTCCAAGGAAAGGGAAATATTAGAGCGCCTTTTGAATTCCCAATCAATTTATGCTCAAGTTGATGAAAATGGTAGAATAGTGTTACCTCCCAAACTGAGAGAGAAAGTGGAAATAAATTCAAAAGCCATGTTTGTTGGTATGGGAGATAAATTCCAAATTTGGGAGCCAAACAGTTACCAAGAAGATATGTTGCTGATGGATCAAAAACTATCAGAAAATAATTTTGAGGAAGAAATTTATTCTCTGTTAGATTACAAAGATAATGATCCTAAGAAACTATGAAGAAACCTAAGATAGTTTCTAAACATGTGCCAGTTTTGACGTCTGATTTTTCTTCTTTGATCCCTAGTATTTCTGGAATTTGGATTGATGGAACATTTGGTTCTGGAGGGTATAGCAGAGTATTATTAGAGTCTGGAGCAGAAAAGGTTATCGCTATTGATATAGATCCTGATGTTTTACCAATAGCTGAGAGATTTGAGGAAATTTGGCCAGGAATGTTTAAGATCCTAACTGGTAATTTCTGTGAAATGAGTGAGTTGGTTGCAGGGTTAGGTATAAGAAATATCACCGGTATCGTTTTAGATTTGGGAATTTCATCGATGCATGTTGATATATCAACTAGGGGATTCTCCATTAAAAATGACGGTCCACTCGACATGCGTATGTCAAAAGAGGGTCCGAGTGCGTGTGATTTCATCAATTATGCAAGTGAGACTCTGATATCTGAGGTTTTGCTCAAGTATGGTGAGGAACGTCATGCTAAAGCTATAGCAAAGCAAATTGTAAGTGTCAGATCTGAAACTCCTATTGAGAGTACGCATCAGCTAGCCAGTCTCATAGAGAAAGTTTTGGGAACTGGCTCTACACTTCGGATCCATCCCGCTACTAGAAGTTTTCAGGCCATAAGAGTAGCGATAAATAACGAATTGCAAAATTTGATCCAGGGTCTTATCTCCGGTTATCACTTATTAAATGTAGGAGGACTTTTTGCTGTTATTTCATTTCACTCTCTTGAAGATAGAATAGTCAAAAGATTTTTTAATTTGCGGACTAATAGTGAGAGCGCACTTAATGAGCTTAAACGCATAGGTGGAAATAGTGAGCCATTATTTGAGAAATTAAATAAAAGGCCTATTGTGGCTGATGCTCAAGAACTATTCCAAAATCCTAGATCACGCCCAGCAAAGTTAAGGATCGTGAAGAAGATTTCAGATGGTTATGTAAAAATTCGACCAGAATCTTTAGGATTGCCTAATGTTTCGAGTAGTTTGAGGGAATTCCAATGCGGGTGATGTTTCAATTGATGCTTTTTATATCATGCTTGCTCAGCGCAGTTTGGGCCTACCAGGTAAACTATGAGGCAAGAGCAATAAAAAGGGAAATTCAGGATCTTGATAATAAAATTCAGTCAGTAAAAAATCGTATCAATTTATTGGAAGCTGAGTGGGCTTTTCTTAATAGGCCCAAACGATTGGCAAGACTGGTGGACGAAAATTTTTCGACTTTGAGACTTGTGCCAATCACGAGAGACCATTTCAAGGATTCGATCACATTAGAGTTAATCGATGCAAAGAAAAAAGAAAGGGAATGAATTTAGGATCGTGACCAAATATAGAAACAAAGATTTAAATTATACTCATAGCTTAGGAAATTATCGATTCCGTTTATTTCTAATCCTAGTAGCGTTTATCTTAGCTTTCTCTCTAATTGGTACCCAAATGATTCTTATGGCGGTGAGTCCAACGGGTGAACAAGCTAAAGTTGAGGTTACATCCAACAAGATCGGTAGTCGAAAAGAGATAGTTGATCGTAACGGAAAGTTATTAGCTACAAATATCAAGATCAATTCTTTATATGCTCATCCACATGAAATCATAGACAAGCATATGGTGATAAATGATTTAGCCAGGATATTTCCTGATCAGAGCTTGCAATTTTTCCAGAAAAAATTGATCACGGAGAAACCTTTTGTCTGGCTAAGAAAAACGATTTCCCCAAAACAACAGCAAAGTGTCAATGATATTGGACAACCTGGTTTATATTTTGGACCTAGAGAAATGAGAGTTTATCCAAATGGTAAAATAGCTTCTCATACTTTGGGAGGAACAAGATTTGGTTTTCAAAGGGTGGATGGAGCTGAAATCCTTGGCACGGCGGGTGTAGAATTGTACTTTAATGAGTTTCTTGGAAAACCTGAAGATACAGATGGAGAACTGAGACTCTCACTAGATGTCACAGTTCAAGCGCTAATAGAACAAATACTCCAAGATGGTATAGGATTAATGGGTGCTAAAGGCGGCTCAGCAGTTTTGATGAAGTCAAAAAGTGGCGAAATTATTTCCTTGGCCTCATTTCCGAATTTTAACCCAAATGAACGTCCTAAGAATCTATTTAAGAATGATCCAGCGAGCAGCCCCATTTTCAATCGAGCTGTGCAAGGGATATATGAATTGGGATCCGTTTTCAAAATATTCCCTGTCGCTTTAGCGCTGGAAAAAAATTTGGTAGATGTTGGAACCAAGGTGAACATTCGTGGACCACTAAAGATCGGAGGCAGAAGGATCTCTGACCACAAATATTTTGGACCAGAATTAACTGTAGAAGAAGTGATAGTGAAGTCTTCAAACATTGGAACTGTTCGAATAGCAAACAAGATTGGGCCTAGTAACCTGAAGGAATTTTACGGGAAACTTGGGCTTTTAAATAATACCAACTTAGAGCTTTCAGAAACAAAGTTGACCGTACCTCAATCACCCAAAAGGTGGAAAAAACTTGAAACTGCAACCGCATCTTATGGTCATGGAATAGCAGTATCGCCAATCCATCTAGCAGTAGCTTACTCTAGTTTAGTAAATGGCGGTTATAAAGTAGAACCTACTTTAGTAAAAAGAGAGTTTTCGGAAATAAGAGGAGAAAGAGTCATATCAAATAAAACCTCTGGACTGGTAAAATCATTACTAAGCCAAGTCGTTACCGAAGGAACAGCGAAAGACAGTAATTTTGGTGGCTATGATGTTGGAGGCAAGACTGGTACGGCAGAAAAACCAGATCCTTTAAAAGGTGGTTATTACGAAGAGAAGGTAATTTCAACTTTTGCATCAGTATTTCCTATTTCGACTGGCGATTACGTTTTAGTTGTCACCTTGGACGAACCAGAGAATAATTTAGGCTCAGAAAGTTTTAGATATGCTAGTAAAACGGTGGTTCCCATATCCGCAAAAATTATTAGCAGGGTTGCACCATTATTAGGTCTAGGATCAGAAAGGGAATGATAAAAATCCCCAGTTTTAAAATTGGTCAATCCAGAAAGAAAATATGACAACACCGAACTTCAATTCAGTATTCCCAATTAGGTTGTCAGATGTAAAAGTAGCAGTCAATACGCTGAATACATCTAATTTAGATACTGATCTGATTTTAGCGGGTGTTTCAGAGAAATCTTATTTGGTTGAGAAGGATTTTGTATTTTTCGCTCTGCCAGGTACTGCGCTTCATGGGGCCAATTTCGTTTCTGAAGCTATTTCGAGAGGTGCCATTCTTGTGGTGACTGATTTGCGCGGAGAAAAAATAATTCGGCGATCAAGCATGAGAATACCTATCCAGGTTTATCAGGAACCAAGAAAAATACTTGCTAGATTTGCGTCTGCGTTCTTTAAAGACCAACCCCCATCCATAATTGGGGTTACGGGAACAAATGGAAAGAGTTCTGTTACGCATTATGTAAGACAAATATGGGAATATTTAGGAAAGACTGCAGCCAGTGTTGGAACCACTGGGGTGCAAGGGGCTATTAATTTTTCTTTAGAGCATACTACTCCAGACGCTATTAAACTTCATTGGTTACTTAACCAAATGGAAAATCAGGGAGTGACCCATGTTGCCATCGAAGCTTCCTCCCATGGATTAGCTCAAAGAAGATTGGATGGAATTAATTTTATGGTGGGAGCTTTCACTAATTTGAGTAGGGATCACTTTGACTATCACAAGAATATAGAGGCATATTTCAAGGCTAAGACCATTTTGTTTGAGGGATTAAACAACATGAATGGAAGCGCGGTAATTTGTATCGATGATGAATTTGGATCTAAGCTCTTTGATATAGCAAAAAGAAATTCTTATAAAACACTGTCTGTGGGCAAAAGTGAACAAGCCGATATAAGGATATTGTCGCAGAATTTCCATGATAGAGGACAAAAGTTGAAGTTTTCATGGAAAGATCGTGAGCATGTTGTTTCCCTACCACTATTCGGTAATTTTCAGGCTCAGAATGTAATGTTAACTCTAGGTATACTTGACAGATGCGGTGAAAAATCCTCGGAGGTCATAGATATTCTTAGGAAGTTAAAAGCAGTTCCTGGCCGAATGGAAGAAGTTGCAATTCGAAAAAATGGAGCCAGAGTTTTTGTGGATTATGCTCACACTCCAGATGCTTTAGAGGCCGTGCTTCGGTCAATTCGACTCCATTTTATGGGAAAACTTCACCTAGTATTTGGTGTAGGAGGTGACAGGGACAAAGGGAAAAGGTCATTAATGGGTAAGATAGCGTCACAGTTGTCGGATCGCGTAATTATCACGGATGACAATCCACGGAGCGAAAATCCAAGTTATATTCGCGCAGAAATCAAGAAATTTTGTCCAAAAGCCATAGAAATAAGCGACCGCGCTGAAGCCATTTTAGCCGGTGTTGATGCCCTTGAAAGTGAGGATGCTTTAGTAATAGCTGGAAAAGGACATGAAAGGACCCAGATTTATGCAGACTCAATCTTTCCTTTTGACGATGCAGAGCAGGCAAATTTGTCAGTACAACTGCTTGATGGAAAATTTCCATGAATGGTCTTTTCACAGATATAGAGATTCATGGAGCCGTGGGAGGTGAAATAACGAACAAAGGTTGGAGTGTAACTGGAATTTCAATAGACTCAAGGACTATTCTAGAGGGAGAATTGTTTCTTGCTATTGTTTCAAAAAGAGATGGACACGATTTTGTTTTGTCAGCAATTGAAAATGGTGCGTCAGCTGCAATTGTGACAAGAATGCCGTTTGGTGTCCCCAAAGGCTTCCCCTGCATTGTTGTTGGTGATAGCCAAAAAGCCTTAAATGATTTGGCCTTTTATGCCAGACAAAGATTTAGGGGTAGACTAGTAGCAATAACTGGCTCCGTAGGTAAAACCAGTACAAAGGAATTGTTGACGAGCGTCCTTTCCAAGTTTGGTAAAACTCATTGTTCACCAAAAAGCTATAACAATTACCTTGGAGTTCCACTTACTCTCGTTAACATTCCTAAGGATGCTCAATACGTAGTTTGTGAGATAGGGATGAACGATTCTGGTGAAATTGAGCCATTATCAAAACTATCAGTTCCTGACATCGCAATAATCACTAATATTTCAGTAGCCCATCTAGCTGCATTTGAGGACATACAAGGTATAGCTAAAGAAAAATCAATGATATGTACTGGATTGGGAAAAAGTGGACTTTTCATTTTTCCAAGTGAGACATCTTTTCAAAAAACAATATTAAAGACTCTCAAAAGAGAAAAAGTTAGAGGTTTGACATTTGGTTCTCACGATTCGGATTGTATATTCTTGAAAAAAGTCTCATTCAAGAACAATAGGACGCTAATTTCTGCCGTTTTAAAGGATGTTGCGAACCTTGATTTTGAGTTGGATGCCTTAGGGTTTCATCACGCATCCAACTGTCTTCCAGTACTAGGTGTGATTGAAGAGTTTAGAATCAATTTGAAGCTTGCTGTTAAGTATATAGAAAACTGGAAACCTATGGCCGGTAGAGGAGAGACTTTAGATGTAAAACTAAAAAAAGGTTCTCATAACATTAACATTAAAATTATCGATGAAAGTTACAACTGTAATCCTACTTCACTGGAAGCCAGCCTGGAGGTGGTTAAGCATCTTAACTTTAATAAAGATTTGGTTTGGAATAGAAAAGCTTTCCGTCGGATAGCTATTTTGGGAGACATGTTAGAACTTGGTTTGCAAGAGAAAAAGTTTCACCAGGATATTGCGAGTATGAATAGCATAAATTGCTTTGACCTTATCCACTGCATAGGTAGTCTCATGGCCTTCTTACATGAGGAGTTACCAGCATCTAAACGGGGATTAGCAGTAAAAAGCCCTAACGAATTAATTCCATACCTTATGGACCAAATGCAAGACAAGGATGTCTACATGATCAAGGGATCAAATTCAATTGGACTTTCTGAAATAGTTACGGAATTATGTAACTTGAATGGTCATACGATTTTGAGGTAACAGCCAATGTTATATTTCCTGCATTTTTTGAGTGATGGAGGCGATTTTTTCAACCTATTCCGATATATAACATTCCGGGCAGGTGGTGCATTCTTTACCTCTCTTGTTTTTGGTTTTCTTTTTAGTAAGCCTATAATAAAGGCTTTGAAGAAACGTCAGGTCGAAGGTCAACCCATTAGAGAAGATGGTCCTGAAAGTCATAGAGAGAGAAAGGCTGGGACGCCAACCATGGGTGGGGTGCTTATAATAGGATCATTATTATTTTCATCTTTGTTATGGTGCCGTTATGATATTGGTTATGTTTGGGTAGTTATTTTTGTTACTGTCGGCTTTGGCCTTATAGGCTTTGTGGATGATTATTCTAAAATTAGCACTCGAAACTCCAGAGGTATTTCTGGAAGTTTCAGGCTTCTACTAGGTTTCATAATTGCAGCAGTAGCAACTTTATGGGTTATTACGATACAAGATCCCGCATTATCCAAGACATTGGCAGTTCCTATTTTCAAGGATGTATTGTTAAATATGGGATGGTTCTTTTTACCATTTTCAATGCTGGTAATTGTAGGATCTGCTAATTCTGTCAACTTAACAGACGGTCTGGACGGCTTAGCAATAATGCCTGTGATGATAGCGAGTGGATCATTGGGGGTGATCGCTTATGCTGTTGGCCGGGTTGATTTCTCTGATTATCTAGAGGTCCATTATATAGCTGGTTCTGGGGAAATAGCGGTTTTTTCAGCAGCTCTGATAGGTGCTGGACTAGGTTTTCTCTGGTATAATGCCCCTCCGGCGGCTGTATTCATGGGCGATACTGGTTCCCTTGCCCTTGGAGGTGCCTTAGGAGCAATTTCTGTATGTACCAAGCACGAAATAGTTTTGGCAATCATTGGTGGCTTATTTGTTTTGGAGGCACTTTCTGTGATAATTCAGGTAGCTGCTTACAAGTTAACTGGCAAAAGAGTATTTCTTATGGCTCCAATTCATCACCATTTTGAGAAATTAGGATGGGCGGAACCTCAAATAGTAATTCGTTTTTGGATCATATCCGTTATTCTGGCCTTAATTGGATTGGCCACACTTAAGCTTCGCTAATAGATGTTTATACCAGAAATATATAAAAATAAGAAAATTGGATTATTGGGATTGGGTATTACGGGGCTTTCTCTAATAAAACACTTCAAAAAATTTGGTATACAACCAATCTGTTGGGATGATGATGAAAACAAGAGGCAAAAATTTAACGGCCGAGGCTTAGTATCACTTGATTTGAACGATCTTAAAATTTGGCAGGATATTGATCTTTTGATAATTTCGCCTGGTATTCCGTTTTTGTATCCTGAGCCCCATCCGCTAGTTCGGCTGGCAAGAGAGAATTCTATCGAGATAACAACAGATATAGGACTATTTTTTTCCCATTTAGAAGCTAAGAATGCTTTAGATGGAACTTCTTCTGGACCAAAAGTAATTTGTGTTACAGGATCTAATGGTAAATCAACGACTACGGCGTTACTTTCTCATATGCTAAAGGGAATGTCAAAAAAAGTTGAAATGGGCGGAAATATTGGTAAGCCGGTAATGGACCTAGATTTAGACATTTCACATGGTATAAAGGTGATTGAACTGTCCTCATATCAGATTGAAATTGCAAATAGGCTTGAACCATACATATCAATTTTCCTAAATTTTTCAAAAGATCATTTAGAAAGACATGGAGGTTTGGGAGGATATTTTTCTGCGAAGTCCAAACTATTCTATCAGGGTAATCCAGAATTTAGTGTAATTGGGGTAGATCAGCATGAAGGAATGGCTTTAGCTAATACTCTGGAGGTAAACAACGATTTTAAAACTACGGTAATTAAAATTTCTGCCTCAGAGCCTTTAATAGGGGCGACTTGGTCAGTTTTCATTCAAGATCAATTTATAGTGGAACAAAAATATGGAGAAGAGATTTTTAAGTTCAATCTTAAGAATGTATTACAAATACCCGGCAAACATAATCTAGAAAATGCATGTGCGGCTTATGCTACATGTCGAGCAATGGGGTTTGATCCTCAACTAACAGTTAAACAAATTGACAGTTTTGTGGGGTTACCCCATAGAACAGAACTTGTGAGGGAACTGCGAGGAGTCATGTTCATAAACGACAGTAAAGCTACTAATGTGGACTCAGCGAGAAAATCTTTAGGAACCTTCGACAACATTCGTTGGATAGCTGGAGGGCAAAGAAAGGAAGGGGATGAAATAACTTTCGAATCTTTTTTTTCAAAGATCAAAAAGGTTTACCTAATAGGTTCTTCATCAGCTGAATTCGCTTCTTCTTTCAAAAATATTGAGCACGAGATCTGTGGAGAATTAGTGACAGCTGTGAATTCTGCATTTAAGGATGCTGATCAAGGTGATACGGTTCTTTTAGCTCCAGCATGCGCTAGTTTCGATCAATTTAAGAATTTCGAAGAGAGAGGCAATAAATTTTGTAAACTCGTGAATGATTTATAAAGGAAAGTTCTTCTGGGAAGAAATCATGCTATTTTTTATTTAGCTTTTCTTAATTGGCTATAAGTGCTAATGTCGTAGGAAAAACAGGCACTTTTAATTTAAGAATGACAGATATTATTTTCAGGCCTCGGTCAGAGTTATTTGACGAGAGTGAGCTTCCGAGATGGTGGAAAACATTAGATAAGTGGACCCTATTTTCTTTACTGGGACTGTTCTTAAGTGGGTTATTACTTGGAATGGCAGCGTCTGTCCCACTTGCCGAGGCAAACGGTAAACAATCATTTTACTATGTTCATCGGCAGCTAATTTATGGAATAATTTCATTAAATTTAATCATAATTCTTTCCATTCTATCACTTCGTGAAAATAGAAGAATAGCATTGGTTGGTTTTCTAATCTCGTTGATAATTTTGTTTTTGCTTCCAATTTTTGGTACTGACCATGGTAAAGGCGCGGTACGATGGTTATCAGTTTTTGGATTCTCCCTTCAGCCCTCTGAGTTTCTAAAGCCCTTTTTTGTGGTCGCAGTTGCTTGGGCAATGTCAGCTAGCCAGGGAGGAGAAAATCTGCCAGGTAAGACTATATCATTTATAATAATGTTAGTGATAGTTTCAGCTCTTGTAATGCAACCAGACTATGGGCAAGCTGCCTTGTTTCTAGCAGTTTGGTCCATAGTCTATTTTGTGTCAGGTGCTTCATATATTTTATTGCTAGGGGTGGTAATTCTATCTTTTCTCGGATGTCTTGTGGCGTATATGAAATCAGAACATTTTGCGAGCAGAATTAATGGATTTTTGTCCCCAGATGTTGATCCTCGGACCCAACTAGGTTTTGCAACAAATTCTATTCAGGAAGGAGGTCTATTTGGGGTTGGATTGGGTGAAGGGGTCATAAAATGGAGACTACCAGATGCGCATACTGATTTTATTATTTCAGTGGCCGCAGAGGAGTATGGTGTGATAATTTGTATAATCATTATTATGTTTTTCATTATAATTGTAAGCAGATCTATCCTATTACTTAGCAGTGAGCGGAATTATTTTGTAAGGAATTGCGGCGTGGGATGTATTTCATTTTTCGCCATGCAGTCAATCATAAATTTGGGAGTATCCGTCCGCCTATTACCGGCGAAAGGTATGACACTTCCATTTATTAGCTATGGCGGATCATCTCTTATAGCATCAGGATTCTTGATGGGATTGCTTTTGGCTTGTACACGTAATCGATCTAGAGAAAATTTAAGCAATTAGCTTGGGGTAGTTATAATGGACTTGAAACCAGTTCTTTTAATTGCGGCCGGAGGTACCGGGGGGCACATGTTTCCTGCTCAGGCTCTTGCTTATGAGTTCCAAGAGCTTGGTTGGAACGTCGTACTGGTCACAGATAAAAGGGGAATCAAATTTACAAAGTCCTTTCCTGAAGGAGTAATTAAATTTGTTCAAAGATCGTCTTCTTTGAAATTTGGGGATATTCTAAGCTTTCCTAAAGCTGCATTTTTGATATCGGTAGGATTATTTCAAGCATTGTGGATATTTAATAAGATTAAACCTACTGTAGTTATTGGCTTTGGCGGGTATCCATCTTTCTCTGCTATGCTGATATCCAGAGTCCTTAATATTAAAGCAATGGCTCACGAGCAAAATGCGGTTCTTGGTAGAGTCAATAGATTTTTTTCAAGAAGTGTTAGAGTGGTAGCATGCAGTTTCTGGCCAACTAAGGCCCCAAAAGGTACAGTAACATATTTTACAGGTAACCCCATAAGAAATAATATTCTCGATCACGATCATAGTGATTTTGAATTACCTCTGGCAGGCTCCCTAAACGTTGTGGTCATAGGGGGATCACAAGGAGCTAGTATTTTTTCAAGAGTAATTCCCGAGGCAATTGAATTCTTGCCGCTCAAACTAAAATCCCGATTAAGAATCGTACAACAGGCCCGTCTAGGTGATTGTATAAACTTGGAAAAGGTGTACGAAAGATTGGGCGTTAATGCAACGGTCAAAGATTTTTTCCAAAATATAGAATATATCCTTTCATCTGCTCATTTAGTTATAGCCAGGGCAGGTGCGTCAACTATTGCAGAAGTATTATTCATTGGAAGACCACTGTTGTTGGTTCCCATTTCGGACTCAATTGGTAATCATCAAAAAGCGAATGCACAGAGAATATCTGACTTGGGGGCGGCAATCCTTCTAGAAGAGAAGGACTTGACAGGAAAAAAATTGTCCATAGAGATCAATAGTATTTTGACTGATCAAAAACTAGCACAATCACTAGCTACGAATGCTGTCAAGAATTCCACCCCTGACGCTATCAAAAAATTGAGAGACCTAGTACTAAACATTTTGGAAGGGGACATAAGTGCAAGGTAAAGTAAATACCAAACTGCCATTAAACTTAGGACTCATCCATTTTGTAGGAATCGGTGGAATTGGAATGTCTGGGATTGCTGAGTTGTTATTAAACCTTGGTTATCAAGTTTCTGGATCTGACATTAAAAATACTCAAATTGTTGAGAGACTGAGAAACTTAGGAATACCTATAAAATTAGGTCACAGTGCTGAAAATCTTTCAAGCGTAGAAATAGTAGTGATTTCATCTGCTATAAGTGAGGATAACGTTGAGATAATTGAGGCAAGAAGAAGATCTATACCGTTGGTAAGAAGATCTGAAATGTTAGCAGAACTAATGAGATTAAAATCAAATATAGCAATTGCAGGCACTCATGGAAAGACCACCACGACTTCCATGATCGCCGCCGTTCTAGAGGCGGGTCAATTGGACCCTACGGTAGTTAACGGTGGAATAATTCAGGCCTATGGCTCTAATGCTAGATTAGGAACTGGTGATTGGATGGTGGTAGAGGCTGACGAAAGTGATGGCACCTTAGTCAAAATTCCATCAACAATAGCTTTGGTAACAAATTTAGATCCAGAACATTTAGACTATTACGGGTCCTTTAGGAAACTAAAAAAAACATTTTTGGAATTTCTTGGAAATATTCCCTTCTACGGAGTGGGCATTTGCTGTCTTGATCATCCTGTAGTTTGTGGCTTAATTTCAAAAATCAAGGACAGGCGAATACTAACTTATGGTTTCAATCCTCGAGCAGATTTTGTTATTCAGAACTTAATTTATTGGGAAAAGAAAGCACACTTTAGCATATTGAATAAATTGAAAGGTCTTGAAACAAAATTGGAGTTGCCAATGTATGGTGATCACAATGTTTCCAATGCTGCTGCCGCAGTTTCAGTTGCGTTCCATTTAGATGTTCCCTCGACGGCAATTGTGCATGCTTTGAGAAATTTCAAGGGTGTTAAAAGGCGTTTTACTAAAGTGGCGACATGGAATGGAGTTGATATAATTGATGATTATGCTCATCATCCGGTTGAAATTAAAGCGGTACTTTCAGCAGCAAGACAATACTCGGCTGGTAGGGTGATTGCAGTACATCAACCTCACCGATATTCACGTCTTGATAGCCTGATGGATGATTTTTGTGAGTGTTTTGAAGAGGCCGATATAATTGGTATTACACCAGTATATGCTGCAGGTGAATTACCTCAAAAGGGGGTTAGTTCTGATATTCTAATCTCCCGATTAAACAGTGATACTGATAGGGCCACAGCTATTGAGGACGAAATAAGTTTGAAAAACTTCCTGTGGTGCCAAGGTAAACCAGGAGACATCTTTGTTTGTTTGGGTGCTGGCACGATAACTCAATGGGTGAACAAATTACCTGATTTACTAGAGGTCAAAAATTAAGATGTCTAAAGATTACCTTTTTGATGAAAAGTTTGAATTAAATCTCCCTAAGTTAAAGGGCACAGTATCTCAAGGATTTGATCTTAGCCGCCTCAGTTGGTTGAAGGTTGGTGGACCAGCACAGTTTTTATTTCAACCTGAAGATGAAAACGATTTGGCATCATTTCTCGGTAACCTCCCAGAAGAAATTCCAACATTTGTGATTGGTGCATGCTCTAATTTGATAATTAGAGATGGTGGAATTCCAGGAGTAGTTATTAGGCTTGGGAGCAGTTTCTCTAACGTAAAGTTTGGTGAAAAAACAATTACTATAGGGGCTGCATGTTTAGATTCAAAGGTTGCTCAAATTTCAGCCAAAAATGGCATTGATTTATCTTTTCTTCGTACCATTCCTGGTAAGATTGGAGGCGCTGTTGCTATGAATGCAGGATGTCATGGTTCTTATATTTCAGATTATTTCGTAAACCTTAAGGTGGTAATGAGGGATGGATCGAGGGCATTTCTAAATTTGAAGGATTTACATTTTAAGTATAGGAGTTCAGCTATTCCAGCTGGAGCAGTCATTACTGAAATAACTTTACGGAGCTATAAAGATTTCCAAAAAAATATAGAAAGAAAAATGAGTGAGTTTCTAGCATACCGTGAAAAACACCAACCAGTAAAAGAGCTTTCTTGTGGTTCTACCTTTAGAAACCCTTTAGGACGATCTTCAACCGGAAGTAAAACAGATAACGACCATTCTCTAAAAGCTTGGAAACTTATCGATATGGTAGGATTACGGGGCGCGAGGATTGGTGGGGCACGAATTTCCGATAAGCATCCAAATTTTATGATCAATACAGGCGATGCCACCGCTAAGAATCTAGAAGACTTAGGGTCTTTAGTTATCAAGAAAGTAAGAGAAAAAATGGGTATTGAGCTAGTTTGGGAAATTAAGAGAGTTGGGTGTCATGCACAGGATCTTTACTAGATGACCACCGGATACTAGGAGTTTTGGAGAAAGGCGATGAAACGTAATATTAATAGGGTAGCTGTTCTCTTAGGAGGTATTTCGGCAGAAAGAGAAGTTTCTTTGGTGTCTGGACGGGAGTGTACAAACGCTTTGCTGAGCAAGGGATATGAGGTTTTTAAGGTGGATACGCGATATAATTTTCTAGAGCAGTTGGATAATCTAAAACCAGATGTTGTCTTTAATGCTTTGCATGGAAAATTAGGTGAGGATGGGGCTATCCAAGGGATCTTGGAGATCTTGAGAATCCCTTATACACACTCTGGTGTTCTGGCATCTTCTGTGGCGATGAATAAGGATATGGCGAAAGCTTTTTTTAGAGATGCTGGTTTGCCAGTTCTTAACCACATAATATTAGAAACCGGTTTTAATATAAGTGATATTTCGTTTGATTACCCATATGTGATTAAACCTGTAAATGGTGGTTCCTCTGTAGATGTCCACATAATTCAGGACGCAAGTGATTGGCCCACAGGCATGGCAAAAAAAAGGCTTTCTTCCGAAAAATTTCTTGCGGAACCTTTTGTTGTGGGAAAGGAGCTTACGGTGACTGTAATGGGAGATAGGGCTCTCGCAGTAACTGACATAGTTTCTAATTCGTGGTATGATTACGATGCTAAATATAAATCAGGAGGATCAGAGCACATTCTACCTGCCGACATACCGAAAGAGATTACTCAGCTTTGCTTGAATTATGCCCTTAAGGCTCACTTAACTTTAGGTTGCCGAGGAATCTCTAGAATTGATTTTAAGTGGAACGAAAAATTGGGTCCTAAGGGGTTATTCATTCTTGAATTGAATACCCAACCTGGCATGACGCCGACTTCTTTGGCCCCAGAGCAGGCTATGCATGTTGGTGTTTCTTTCGAGCGTCTCTGTGAATGGTTAATAGGGGATGCGTCCTGTAACAAATGAAAGATAACAAGGAAATTCAGATTTATGATAAATCCAAGGGGTATCCTGCGCCTTCGAAGTTAAGGTATAGGCTGGAAAGAATTTGGTTAAGGGCTTGGTTGCGAAAGTTGATTTTGCGGTCATTTTTTTTAGTAGTCACCTTAGTAAGTCTAGCCTCTTGCCTAATTTTATTTAAGCATGAGTTAAAATTTGGAGATTTAAAAAATAGTTTTGAGTCATTTGTCTTT
>CACIIZ010000007.1 GCA_902586855.1 uncultured Alphaproteobacteria bacterium
TTTCACTATTTTAAGTTTGCTTCTGGACTTGAGAGTATTCTAATTCCACTGGAGTGGCTCGACCAAATATTGAAACTGAAACTTTTAGCCTACTATTTATTTCATCAACTTCTTCCACCAATCCAGAAAATCCTTCAAAAGGGCCGTCGACCACATTTACTCCCTCTCCAACCTCATACGAAATCAATGCACGAGGCTTATCGGCTCCTTCCTCAACTTGGTTTAAAATTCGCGCCACTTCTGAATCTGCAAGGGGCATTGGTTTCCCTTGCTGACCAAGAAATCCAGTCACCCTATTTGTATCCTTGATCAAATGATAACTTTTATCGGTCATCTTCATCCTGACCAACACGTATCCGGGCATAAAACGTCTTTCTGATTGGATTTTTTTTCCTCGTCGTACTTCGAGAACCTCTTCCGTGGGCACTAGAACCTGTTCTATCTCATTTTCTAGAGAATTCTGCACTATGGCCTCTTTAATGTTTTCTGCTACCCTCTTTTCAAAATTAGAGAGCACACTGATGGAATACCAACGCATCACCATTAATCAAACACCTCATAGCCAAACCGTTTAGCAGGGCCTATCTCAATCCACACTCACACACACAATGCCGCCCGCTAAATGCCAAAAACGTCCCCAGTGGGACGAATCGATTTTATTATAAGCAACGCTATACATCTGCTATTTTTATTAATCAAGAGGATAACTTTAAAATAATATCTAAAATACTACTCGTCGCCGTATCAATTAGAAAAAAAAACAATGCTACTATGGCTGACATGATAAAGACCATTAAAGTCGTGGTCATCGTTTCTTTCCTAGTTGGCCAGACAATTTTTGATACTTCGTTCCGCACTTGCTGCACATACTTTAGAGGATTCGCCATTATAAAACTCCAAAATTTCTTCTTGATTAGGCTTCGCTTCCTAAAATTTGGCAGGGGCTGAGGGACTCGAACCCACGACCCTCGGTTTTGGAGACCGATGCTCTACCAACTGAGCTAAACCCCTTTAATTCCAAAAGTGTTTAATTAGTTTGTCAGAAATTTGCAAGTTATAAGAATTTGCAAGTTATAAAGAGAACTAAACGAATTAGTCGCGCTATTTAACCTTAACCTGAACTAAGAACAGAAGGAAAAAATACAATTAATATATATAAAAAGCATTAACAAATACTTCTCAACCATTAAAATACTTGCAAATCTCTCGATTTTAAACATAAGAAGAACAGTTTCACAAAATTCTTAATCATAACTCTTGGAAAGAAAATCAAATAGGATGTTACTATGAAACGCATACTGATTACCTCAGCTCTACCATATATTAATGGTGTAAAACATCTGGGAAACTTAATTGGTAGCCAACTTCCTAGTGATGTTTATGCTCGGTTCATGAGATCCTTAGGCTTTGAAGTCTTATTTATTTGTGCCACTGATGAGCACGGGACCCCTGCTGAATTAGCGGCAATAGACAAAAATATGCCAGTTAGTGACTTCTGTGAAGAAATGTGGGGCCTGCAAAAGAAGATAGCTGATGATTTTTACATTTCATTCGATTATTTTGGTCGGTCTTCGAGTAAACAAAATCATGAGTTAACTCAACATTTTGCAACAAAATTATGGGAAAATAATTTCATTGAAGAGGTCGAACAAAAACAAGTCTATTCAATAGATGACAAACGATTCTTGCCAGACAGGTATATAACTGGAACTTGTCCAGCATGTAGCTACGACAAAGCTCGTGGTGATCAATGTGAAAATTGTACAAAACAATTGGAACCGACCGAGCTAATAAACCCTAAATCCACGATTTCAGGTTCAAAAGCTCTTGAAACTCGGAAAACTAAGCACCTTTTTCTAAAACAAAGCCTCCTAAAGGACAAATTAGAGAAATGGATTGAAACAAAAAAGACATGGCCAATCCTAACAAAATCAATAGCAAAAAAATGGCTTAATACTCAAGAAGGACTCAAAGATCGTGGAATTACCAGGGATCTTTCATGGGGGGTGCCTATAAGAAAATACGGTAAAATCTGGCCTGGTTTTGAGGAAAAAGTGTTTTACGTATGGTTTGATGCACCTATTGCCTATATCGCTGCTACCAAAGAATATTCTGACAAAAATAAAATGGAAGATACTTTTTGGAAAAGTTGGTGGTTGACTGATCAAGGTGCCGAACCCGTATCTTATGTTCAATTCATGGCCAAGGACAATATCCCCTTCCATACAATTTCTTTTCCAGCCACAATCTTTGGATCTGGAGAAAATTGGAAACAAGTAGATTTTATAAAGGGATTCAACTGGCTTCTTTATGAGGGGGGAAAGTTCTCAACCAGTGAGAAACGCGGAATATTTATGGATAAGGCGCTAGATCTCTACCCAGCAGACTACTGGAGATGGTGGCTTTTATCAAATGCGCCTGAGAACTCAGATACTGACTTCACTTGGGAAAGTTTTCAATCCACAATCAATAAGGATCTAGCAGATGTTTTTGGGAATTTCATATCTAGGGTATCAAGTTTTTCTGTTTCGAAATTTGGCAATAAAATACCGAGCTGCCAAACTTATGGAACACTAGAAATGGAGACTATAGAAAGGATTGAACACCACTACGGTAACCTAAAAGAGCTTATGCAAATTATAGAAATAAGAAAATCGTGCAACGAACTTAGAGCCCTTTGGGTAACCGGCAACGAATATTTACAAAAAGCAGCACCTTGGTCAATTTTCAAAGAAAATCCTTCAAAGGCAGGAATGATAATAAGATTTGCATTAAATCTCATTAATTTTTATTCTGTGGTTTCAGAACCTTTCATACCTTCTACCTGTATGCAAATCCAAAACAATTTTCGTTTCCCAAAAGTAACAACATTTCCCCAAAGGGCCACTTGTTTTTTAAACAGCTTAAAGGATGAACAAGAAATCAATGTACCAGAAATTCTATTCAAAAAAATAACTGATGAGGAAAGAATTACTTATCAAAAAAGATTTTCAGGGATTGATCGTGACGAAACTTTACTCTAGCCATTTGTGAATTTGGTAACCGACTACAGCCATAGTGCCAGAAATTGTTATCCCCCAGCAGGTATCAATATAAACCAGCTTTATATTCCAATCCTTTATAATCAAATAGTTGGTCAATTCATATGTCCCGAATGCTAGAAGCCCTAAAAAACAGCCCGAAATTAATGCAACTAAATATGAGTCGGATCTGATCCCTGCTCGTGTGGCAAACCAATAAACACCAGCAACGTAAACAAAATAAAAAATCGCTGCTACCATAAAATTTGTATTCTCCCTCATAAGGTGGCCAATGTACCGATGAAATAAGGGTTGCATTATATTCGTGAGTACTAATAATTCAGCACAAATGAAAAAAATGAGCATAGCGAAATAAGATGAACCAATCTGAACCATTTTTTTCTCCACAAAACATTACTTCTATTTTTGTTAAATAGTCTCTAATCAAAGAATTTAAAGGACAATAATATTCATTTGGAATAAGATTCTAAGCATTCAACAGTGATCGAGTCATAAAACCAATTTGCAATGTAAATAATGCAAATCTAAAAGGTTTATTCTCTAAAACAAATCTAGATTATTTTGAAAGCATTAGTATACGCTTTGACCGTTTTGGTTAAGACCACAGAGTTAAACCAAAAAATATTATAGACGTGACTACTAAATTCTTTCAGATAAACAGTTTTGAATCACATTTAACTGTATTTGTTACAAACATTCTTGACCTTCACGATGTCGTTTGGCATACCGAGAGCATACCTCAGCGAGTCGTCTGGTTAATGGTAGTATGGCGAGCACCTGCTTGGAGTACGAGATGGGTAATGAATCCGCCCAGTAAACGAAGAGATTAGCTCGTTTCGTTTTGTACCGTTTGTAGGTAAATGCAAGTGTCTTGGGAAGGAGAGATTACAAAAATAGGTTGTATGATGATCAAGAGAATATGCATAAAAGTATAAGGAGATGACAATAGAAGGTATAAGTATGCCCGCTTGGTGGAATTGGTAGACACAAGGGACTTAAAATCCCTCGACCTAACAGTCGTGCCGGTTCGAGTCCGGCAGCGGGCACCATAAACTTCACAAAATATTGAAATTCTCTATCCAATATTCCTGTTGTCAATAGATGATTTTCGCAAGCCAAATATGCCAGAGCGGCTCATTCGTGGTAGCATAGTAAAACTTTCCATTAATTCCACAGAAATATTAAAATCCTTAAAAATATCAAATAGATTTCTCTGTTCTTCTAGCTCCCACATGACCCTTTTACTGCTGTTTTTTACCTTGTAACTATATCCGGGCGCCATCCTATTTCCTAATTCCATTTTTTTTGTTGAGGCATGTTCTATTAATTTCGATCTTGCTTCTCGCAAAACTTGTTCCAAGCAAAGTCTAGATGCAGTTTCTAAAAAGAGACTAGCTAAAGGTTCATCAATATCTTTGGAGAAAGAAGCTATAATATCATCTACTTCATTTCCAAGAGTCACAATAAATGAAATTAGGTGTGTGTCTCCAGCCAACATAGTTTCAAAAAGTGAACACCTGAATTCGATTCCTGAATCAAGAATTAATTTGTCCCCACGAAGCAATTTTATTTCTTGAATGCAAAAAAACCCCAAAGGGTCACAATATTCCTGGAGCCTTTCAATAGATTTCGCTGCCGCGTCCTGGACAACCGACTTTATATGTTGATCTTTCCTGTAACCATGTACCCCGAGTAATTTAGTAATCCTGAGCTCAGGAGTAGAAAAAAAAATTTTTTCAAATGGTGACGTCTTAAACAAAATCATCCCTGAATCACTTAAGGACGGCTAAAGCATTACTTTTAATTTCCTCGTATTGTTCCTCAAATTCCCGCACCAGTTTATTAACGCTTTCCGTAACTGGAAAATTAGAGGCTGGTAGCCTTTTACGTTTCCAATTTTGTAGATACTCATCTGTTCCAACCAAACCTTTTTTCATGGCAATTAGATCAACAAGCTCACCAAAACGTCCAGATAGTTCTACTTTTTTAACGTGCTCTTTGTCTCTACCTTCAACAAGCGTTGGAATATCCTGCCAGTAAAGAACAGACAATTTGGTCATGTTTCAACCTCCAAAAAATATGTTGAGGAAATTATATCAAATGTCATCAATTAATATCAACCTGTTTTAAGGCTCTTGACACAGTAATGTGTATAATTACTCAAATATTATAACCTTTTTCAAACAATTAAAATGTTGACCAGAAATGTAACTGATATAAGCTCCAGCTGAATAAAAGAGCTGACAGGGGAAACTCGTCTTAAACAAAATAAAAACTCTGAATCCTAAGTGATAAGTCATAAGCTTATTATGGGGTCAAAGGAAAGATTATGATTTCTAATAAATCCTGCCCAACAGAACAAAACAATGACGATGCTAAGCACATAGTAGAGATTCTAAAAGATTTTTCTTTAGAGACAACTCCTACTGCGGCGTTAAAAATTGACAATTTCTTAGAATTTGTGAAACCTTCTACAACAGTTTTTATTACGTTTCTTCCAGGCACTAACTATAAGGAGACGATTGCTACCGCAAAAAAACTTCGCCGAGCAGGATTAAACCCAGCTCCTCATTTTGCGGCACGGTCAATTGAATCAAGAAAGATTCTTGAAGATTATGTGGAAAGGGTCACCGGAGAAGCAGGTGTTAATAAAATCCTTACGGTTGCCGGGGCTGGTAACAACCAGACTGGTCCATACCCAGATAGTTTAAGTCTATTAGAAACAGGCATATTTGACAGATATGGAGTAACAGAAATTGGTGTTGCGGGTCATCCTGAAGGAAGTCCTGACATTTCTAACGATGAAATTGGTAAAGCATTGAGATTAAAAAACAAAATTTCTACTCGAACGAATGCGAACCTTTTTATAATAAGTCAATTTTGCTTTGACTCTAAAATAATCTTGAATTGGGCAAGAAATATAAATTCTGAGGGGAATAAATTACCCATAATAATTGGGATTCCAGGTATAGCTAAATTATCAACATTACTCAAATATTCTATTTCGTGTGGCATTGGTAATTCTATAAATTTTCTCCAAAAACAAGGTAGCAAAGTGGTTAATCTAATCAAGAACCAGGCTCCGGACCGACTTGTCAGAGATCTAGCAATAGCCAATCAAAATTATGATGACACTGGTATAGAGGGGTTACACATTTATCCGTTAGGAGGATTGAGGAAAAGTTCTGACTGGGCTTACAATACACTGGACGGCAATTTTAAGCTTACAAAAGAAGGTTTTAAAGTCTTTTAGAGAATAGAAGAAAAAAAACCAACCAACCTAATGACAAAACCAAAGGATCTTTAAGAAAAACACCATTTCATAATTGACTTTTGCACATGCAATCTATTTTCTGCTTGGGAAAGAAAAACTTTGAAAAATTGATCAACAACCTGCGAACTTATTTCTTTTTCTCGATAAAGAGGCATACAGTGAAATACGAGACTTTCTGGCTTAGCACGCATTAATAAATCTGTGGTAATACTATAATCTTTCAAAAGCAAAGTACGTTGATTTCTATCTAAATTATTTTGATGCATTGAGAACCAAGTGTCAGTAATCAAAAGGTCAGCACCTTTGACAGCTTTTTCTGGATCTATTTCATAACGGCAGTGCGATGACTCAATTGACTTAACTGGCATAACAGCTTTAGGACAAGAAACGGTAAATTCAAAATCAAACTTTTCTGCTGATTGCAGATAGCTGTTGCAGACATTATTAGAATCTCCCAACCATACAACCTTCTTTCCTTTGATCGAACCAACGAGCTCCTCAAAGGTAAAAATGTCAGTTAACACCTGACAAGGATGGGAAAAATCTGTTAAACCATTGATAATGGGAACTGTAGAATTTTTTTCCAAATCCAGTAACTCATCATGATTGTCAGTTCTAAGGACAATCATATCCACATAGTTAGACAAGACCTCGGCTGTATCCGACATCTTTTCTGCGTTCGACAACTGCATCTCACTACTTGAAACAGATATAGATCTTCCACCCATTTGGTTGATGCCAACATCAAATGAGAACCTCGTCCTGGTTGAAGGTTTCTTGAAAAGCAAAGCCACTATTCGGCCATTTAGCACTGGTTTGGCATCAATCTTCCCCTTTGGTAATTCAATTCGTGAAGTTTTCAAATGAACTGTTTCATCCAATATGATCCTCAACTCATTCAAATTGATTTCGGCTATGTCTAAAAAATTTTTCAATGCGACAAGCTTTTCGCTGTTTTACTTAACATATGGATAGCTAAATCAACTTCAACTTCAGTAATATTCAGTGGTGGCAAAATTCTAATTACATTTTCCGCTGCTGGAACGATTAGTAAACCTTGTTCAAAAGCCGCTTCTACAAAAATAGTGTTGTGAATCTTGGTCTTTAAACCCAACATTAGACCAGAACCTCGTAGTTCTGAGAAAACAGAGGGGTATTCAGACATCAACCCTCCTAACCTCTGGCTAAAATAGCCAGAAATTTTCTGAACATTGGTGAGAAAATCTTGAGACAAAACCTGATTAAGGACTTCAACACCAACTGCACAGGCCAAAGGATTTCCCCCATAGGTAGAACCATGCGAACCGATGCCCATACCCTCTGATGCCCTTTTTGTGGAGAGGCAAGCACCTAATGGCATACCGCCACCTATGCCCTTTGCTATTGTCATGATATCTGGGTAAACTCCTGCCCACTCATGGGCAAATAATTTCCCAGTTCTTCCAACACCACATTGTACCTCATCAAAAATTAGCAGAACTCCTAACTTCTCACAACTCTCCCTGATACTGCGAAGCAGGTGGTCAGGAACTATTTTGATTCCACCTTCGCCCTGAATTGGTTCGATTATAACTGCTGCTGTTTTTTTTGAAATACTGCGCAAAATTTTACCTTTGTCACTCAATTCAATAGATTTGCATCCAGGCAAAAGTGGGCCAAAACCTTCTATCATTTTTTGAGAACTCGAGGTAGAAATTGCTCCTATGGATCTACCATGAAACGACCCCTCAAAAGAAATTATTTCATGCCGAGTATCCCCGTTATGAGAATGGTATTTTCTGGCCATTTTTATTGCGCATTCAGTTGCCTCGGTTCCAGAATTTGTAAAAAAAACTACATCTGCAAATGTATGTTTGGTGAGAATTTCAGCTAATTTTTCTTGGTTTGTAATCCGATAAAGATTAGAAGTATGCCATAATCTTTTAGCTTGCTCAATTAAAACAGAGACCAAATCCTCGTTACAGTGGCCTAAAATATTAACAGCAATACCTGAACTGATATCTAAATATTTTGCACCTTCAGCGGTTTCTAGCCATACGCCGCATCCTTTGACAAAGGAAATAGGGGCACGCTTATATGTGGGAAGTAAATGCTGTTCCATAGAAAAATCTTACAAGTGGAAAATCAAAATTTCAATAAAAGTAGTTACTTACAGAATATTTTTGTTTAAAAAGACTAATGAAATTGGTTCAATCTAATCTGACCTAACACATTTAACGTTGAGTCTTCCACCTTTAATTGTTAATTGGTACTAAGCCTACAAAAAATTTCTTGAAAGGTTAAATGCTCACTGAGCATGTACCCACTCAGCAATCATCACATTCTACAACAATATTACTTTTAGTACTGGTTTATTTGAAGATATAATCTATATAGGGTAGAAAGTCTGCGAAACATATTGAAGGAAATAATAATGGCCTGGACCTATGAGCGTGTAGAAATACTAACCCTATTGTGGAAACAGGGGAAAAGCGCAAGCCAAATAGCCGCTGAGTTGGGGGAAGGAGCATCTAGAAATGCAGTTATAGGCAAAATACATCGGTTAGGTTTATCTGAGAGAAGTGGGTCTTCTCAAGGAAGCACCAAGCACATGAACAAAGGACGTCCGTCTAAAGGAGAATACCGTTCAGATCCGTCCACTAACGCAGATAGCCATAAATCTGTAAAGGAGAGTAAAGCTTCGTTAAATGTCAAAACACCGAAAAAGAGAGGAAGAAAACCTTCCAATAAGACAACAAATATTGATCAAAACTCATCCATTACCCAAAATAATATCGATGAATCAAATCAATTTGGTGGAGTAGTTGACGGATCTGAGGTAGATAAACAAGCAATAGTAAATATGCTTGAATTAGAAAAAAATGCTAAAAAGCTGAGTTTAATGGAAATCACCGAAAGAACATGCAAATGGCCTATAGGAGATCCAGCAACCACCGAATTTTGGTTCTGTGGGCATCCAGCAGAGAGCGGGAAACCTTATTGTGCAACCCATGTGGCCATTGCCTTCCAACCTGTTTCTACTAGAAGAGATAGAAGACAAAGATAAGCCAATGCAAGTTATAAACCTACAAAGTCAAAAAGAATGATAAAATATACCCTACGATGCAAGAACTACCACCAATTTGACAGCTGGTTTGCTTCATCCGATGCCTTTGACAAGTTAAAATCTTCGGATCTATTATCATGTGAAGTGTGTGGAACCAAATCAATCACAAAATCCTTAATGGCTCCTAGCGTAAAGGCAAAAGACGAGGCAAAAAAGAGCAACCGACCACTGAGACAGCAAAAGGAAAAAGAGGCAAATTTAATACAAGAATTAAGAAAAAAGGTAGAGAAAAGTTGTGAATATGTTGGAGAAAAATTTGCTGACGAGGCTCGATCAATTCATTACGGGGATGCCCCTGAAAGATCTATTTATGGGAAGACAACACTGCAAACGGCCAAGTCTCTTTCCGAAGAGGGTATACCCGTGATGCCTTTGCCTTGGTATGATAGAAAAAGTAATTAAACTTAATAAATTTGCGTTTAGGATTAACCAGCCGAAAAGACAGCAAGAAGGGAAAATGATTTGTCGAGGTTAGTTATGAAGTTTGGCGGCACCTCTGTTGCTGACTTATCAAAGATGAAAGGTGCTGCTTTAAGAGTTCAAGCAGAAGTAGAATCCGGAAATCAAATAATCCTCATAGTCTCAGCAATGGCGGGTACAACTGATGATTTAATAGGTAGAGTTGGACAAATTTCATCTTTATATGATGCCAGAGAATATGATGCAATTGTTTCATCCGGAGAAACCGTAACTGCTGGTTTAATGGCTCTCATTTTGCAAAGTATGGGAATTAACTCACGAAGTTGGCAAGGCTGGCAAATTCCAATTAATACAACTGACGATCATTCTAACGCTAGAATAAGAAAAATCGAAACGGGGAACCTAATTGAGAAATTTGCCAGTGGTATGCAAGTAGCCGTGGTTGCCGGCTTTCAAGGTGTTAGCGACAATTCAAGAATAACCACACTTGGCCGTGGGGGTTCTGATACGACTGCAGTCGCTTTAGCCGCCGCTTTCAAAGCTAAAAGATGTGATATTTATACAGATGTTGATGGGGTTTTTACTACAGATCCCAGAATCACTCCGAATGCGCAAAAATTAGAAAAGATCTCATATGAAGAAATGCTAGAACTGGCCTCACTGGGTGCAAAAGTATTGCAGACGAGATCAGTTGAATTAGCCATGAGTTACAAAGTAAGACTCAGAGTGCTAAATAGTTTTGGAAGTGGCTCTGGTACCCTGGTATGTGATGAGGAGGATATTATGGAGAAAAGGATAGTTTCAGGAATAACTTTTTCCAAAGATGAGGCAAAACTAACAGTTGTTGGAGTTAAGGACAAACCAGGCATGGCAGGTAATGTTTTTGATTGTCTTGCCAAGGCAAGTATCAATGTGGACATGATAATTCAAAATATATCGGAAGATGGGTTAACTGATGTTACTTTCTCATGCCCAACGAGTCAGGTAGGGGTAGCCAAAAAAGCACTTGAGCAGGGAAAGTCAACTAATAATTTCAATTACTCTAAATTGGTTGAGGACAAACAAGTCGCAAAGATTTCTATTGTGGGAATAGGAATGCGTAGCCATTCCGGAGTTGCCCAAACTATGTTCAAAACATTGGGAAAAGAAAACATCAATATTAAAGTTATATCTACCTCTGAGATTAAAATATCCGTGTTGATAGATCGTAAATACTTAGAATTAGCTGTTCAGTCTCTTCACGAAGCATTTGGACTGGAAAAGGCCTTGAATTAATGAACTCAAGAGAAAAGAATGTTAATTCGAGGGTTCTACTTCAAAGATTGAAGAGCACACTAGCGGAGCAAGGAGAGGCGCAAGCTAGACTCAACGAAATTGTTAAATTAATAGCCTTTTCAATGGAAGCTGAAGTTTGCTCCATTTACCTTAGAAGAAGCGATGATGTAATGGAATTGTATGCCACAGAAGGCCTACTAAACTCCGCCGTACATTATTCACAATTAAAAATTGGCCAAGGCCTGGTTGGAAGAATTGCTGAAAGTGCTGAGCCTATCAAAACGTCAAACGTAACAAAAAAAAGGGGCTTTCGATATCTTCCAGAAACAGGCGAAGAGAAATACAAATCATTCCTCGGTGTTCCTATTCAACGGCTTGGAAAAATTCTAGGCGTCCTAGTTATTCAAAACCTAATTGAGCGAGAATATACTGATGATGAGGTATATGGCCTAGAAATAGTTGCAATGGTAATTGCCGAGATGGCAGAACTTGGTGCATTTACGACATCAAGCGATGTACACAAATTGAGTCAGGAAAGAAAAGTACCCTTTTCTACCGCTACCTTAATTGGCAAAGAAGGGGTTGTCTTAGGTACGACAGTGCTATTAGAACCTGAAATAAAAATTACCAACCCTGTGGCCGATAACCCCAACTTGGAAAAGGAAAAACTCCAGGCATCTTTAGCTAAATTAAGAGACAAACTATCCGAAAGTATGAGTAGAAAACATTTTAAGCAAAAAGAAGATTTTCTAGAAATTCTTGAAACCCATAAACTGCTAATTGAAGACAAAGGATGGTTAAACAGGATGGAGGCATCTATAGACAATGGTCTATCTGCAACAGTTGCTGTTGAGAAAGAGCAATCTTCGATAAAGACTAGGATATCAAAGGTTAAGAACTTCTACTTTAGGGAACGTCTAAACGAGTTTTATGAAATTTCAAACACCTTGCTTAAAATACTAACAAACCAAAATTCGAAGTTAAATTTGGAAACAATAGACATTCCGGTTTTAGTAGCAAGAAATGTTAGTCCTTTAGAGTTAGTTTCTATGCGTGAGTATTTGGCAGGAGTTATCCTAGAGGATGGATCCGTAGGGAGTCATACTACTATTCTATGCAGAGCTTTAAACATTCCACTAGTAATGCAAGCCAAAGCTATAACCGAAAATGCATCACACGGTGATAAAATAATTTTAGATGGTGACCAAGGTATGGTTCATCTGAGACCCGAGGAGGAAATAATACGTTCATATACTAGCAAACTAGTCATGCAAACAAAAGCTCAGGAATCTTTCTTAGCGCTTAAGGACTTAAAAGCAGTAAGTTTAGATGGATTCAAAATTTCTCTTATGATTAATGCTGGCTTAATGGCAGATCTCCCGTCCTTAGCTGACTCAGGGGCTGAAGGTGTAGGACTTTACAGAACGGAATTGCAATTCTTGATAAGCGAAAAAGTACCCAAGCGAGCAGAACAGGCTCAAATTTACTCAAAGGTACTGGACTCTGCTTGCGGAATGCCTGTTTTCTTTAGAACCCTAGACATTGGTTCAGACAAAGTATTACCAAGTATCACCCCCGAAATCGAGCCCAATCCTGCCCTGGGCTGGCGTGCTGTTAGACTCGCCCTAGAAAAATCAAGTGTACTCAAAATGCAAGCACAAGCACTCATTCGAGGAGCTCAAGGCAGAAATCTAAACATCGTCATTCCCCTTGTAACTCAACCCACTGAATTCGACCGAGCTAAGGAAATATTCCAACAAGAAATTTTCAGAGAGAAGCGTCGGAAACGTTCTACTCCAAGATCCATAATGTTTGGAGCTATGCTGGAAGTCCCAAGCCTAGCTTTTGCAAATGACTTATTTTTCAAGAGAGTAGATTTTATAATGGTGGGAGGTAATGATTTGAAGCAATTCTTTTTTGCTGCTGATCGAGAAAACGAAAAAGTTAGACGACGATATGATTTTTTAAGCACTAGTTTTTTGTTTTTTTTAAAATTGATCCAAGAAAAATGCAATAAATTTCAAATACCTTTAAGTTTTTGCGGGGAAGACGCTGGAAAACCTTTAGAGGCAATTGTACTTTGTGCTTTGGGTTTTAAAACATTATCTATGCAGCCAGATTGTATTGGTCCTGTAAAATCACTCATAAGAAGCATATCTCTAGATGAAGTACGCTCTTTGATAACCGAGTGCATAGACAAAAATGCTGAAACGATCAGACTTCCGATGGAGAAATATCTTGAAAAGCTAGGTAGTCTCAATGACAAGTTAGCTACCAGAAATTCTAATTGAATTTAAAGATATTTATGTACCTTGCCGTTTAACCGTTTAAATGAGCCTGATTCAATTTCTAAAAAAAGTACTCTCCTAGTATCTGTCGGAGGCGGAAAAGTTATTGATTTACCAGCCTGTTGTTTGAATCCAAAATGCCTATAATACTGGAAATCACCTATCAATATGGCCCTTTTCCAACCTTCGTCTTTAGCTCTGCTCAGTGACAGGTTTAATAAAGAAGATCCTAAGCCCTCGCCTTGAACTATAGGATGAACCGCCACTGGACCAGTGAGCAAGGAAGCATTGTCAGGAGCATGACCGATCAAAATAGGCCACTGACGCACGACACCTAAGATATCACCAAATTCATTTTTAGCTGTAAAACAAAGTGACTCTAATTTTGGAACATCCTCTCTGAGTGAATAAGAACTCAAATGGATCCTACTTGGGGAAAATGCAATATCTAAGAGGTTTTCGATTGCATCACTGTCCTTACGGCTTTCCTTCACAAATTTTATCATGGGACTACATAAGAAATGCTTTTTGGTAAAATGTACTCACAGTCTAGTTTATTTTGGGACATAGTGTATAGATTATAACTTTTAAGAAACTTTATGTTTATAAGCGATTCGATCAAATGTTTTATACACCGAAAAAGGGGCACTCACTTCCACATGATCCATTTAAAGCGATAGTGTCACCTCGTCCAATAGGATGGATATCTTCAATAGATAAATGCCAAAATGTTAATCTTGCTCCCTACAGTTTTTATAATGCAATAGCTGACAAACCCCCAATGGTAATGTTTTCAACCAATGGAAAAAAAATTAGTGAAAAAACTATCAAGGATAGTTTATCGAATATAATTGAAACAAAAGAATTTGTTGTAAACGTGGTAGGCAAAGACCTAATTAACAGTATGAATTTAACTTCTGGAAGTTATCCAAGCCATGTAGACGAATTTGTTTTGTCAAATCTAGAAAAATCTAAATGCGAAGTGGTCTCTCCTCCGCGCATATTAAAGTCACCAGCTTCACTAGAATGTGAATTATTTCAGGTTATCGAACTTCCTGGAGAAAATAATAATATGGTCATTGGCGAGGTAATTGGTATACATATATCTGATGAATTCATAAAAAACGGAATATTTGATGTGCTAGGCTTTAACCCTCTTGGTCGTTTAGGCTACAAAGACTATACCATGGTACTCGACTCCTTTCCGTTGGAAAGACCCAAATAAATGCAAATAAGTTTTGTTATTCATTTTCTCTAAAAACAACTCCAGGGTTTAAAATACCTTTGGGATCCATCGCGGCCTTAATCGTTAACATAGTATGGAATTTTCCTTTATCCTCATAAAGCTTTAATTCTTCGGACTTTGTTCTTCCTATCCCATGCTCAGCACTTATCGATCCCGAGAATTTAGTGACCAAATCATTTATGATTCTAATTATTTCATATCTACTTTTCTCCAAATTTTTTCTTGATTCCTCTGTAGTGGGAAAGACGTTATAGTGTAAGTTTCCATCTCCCATGTGTCCAAAGCAATTGACTATAATCTTGTCAGAAAACGAGAAAAGAATCTTATCAGCATCTTTAATAAAATCTGGGATTTTTGTTATAGGTAGCGAGATATCATTTGAACATAAAGATCCAATTTTTCTATTCGCTAATGGCAACAGTTCTCTTATTTTCCATATTTCTTTTTTCTTCTCGAGGCTGTTAGATAGAATAATTTCATTGGCTGAATTTTGATCTAAAAAATCGTGGAGAGTTTGCAGAACTTCCTCCCTCAGGCTCGTAGAGCCAATATTTACATCTACATCAACTAAAACCATCCAAGGTGCCTCTTTTAAGAAAGGATATCTCACTTTGAAACCTGTTTTCTTGAGAAAATTTATTCCCGTATATTTCATTATTTCAAAAGCCATTATCCTATCAGGAAATTTTTCTGATAATTGATTGTACAAACTCAGCGCATCACAAGGCTGATTAACGGAAATGATAGCTGTTAAGGGATTAATGGGTAGTGGGTAAGTCTTTAAAATAGCGGCAGTGATCACTGCTAAAGTACCCTCAGAACCAATCAGTAGGCTCTTAATATCATACCCCATATTATTTTTTTTTAATGCCTTCATAGATGAAATCACCTCACCATTTGGTAGCACAGCCTCAATTCCAAGGCACAAATCCCTTATATTTCCATATCTCAGCACATTTAGGCCCCCAGCATTAGTTGCCAAATTTCCACCAATCTGGCTAGAGCCTTCAGAGGCAATACTTAATGGAAAAAAACGTCCAGCATCAGAAGCTATGCTCTTTATATCAGCCAAAATTGCTCCTGCCTGAACAGTGATTAGGTTATCTTCACTAGAAAATTGTATCCCATTCATTCTCTCAAGAGATAAAGAAACTTGGTTATCTCTTTCGGCTATATGACCCCCTACTAAACCCGTGCTTCCCCCAATTGGGACTAATTGAATACCCCTTTGGTTTGCCTCATATAAGATAGAGGAAACTTCTCTAGTAGTTTTTGGTTTAAGACAAAACTTTGATTTATTTACCAACCGATCTCTTGGATCAGTTGCGGAACCCCTTTCCATCAATTCAACGATACCCGAATCTATTCTGTTTTCTAAGAGCGAAAAAAAGTCAGCTAATTGGTCACTCATTAACGACCCCTTATCTTAACTAGTACGCCCACGCCGACCAATATTAACATTCGCATAGAGCACATGGTTCCTCCATCTCCCATTAATTTGAAGATAACTTTGTCCTACACCTTCATACTTGAATTCACATTTTTCGAGTACTCTCTTAGATGCAAGATTATTTGGTAGTGTGGCAGCTTCAAGCCGAGTAACTTTTAAGGTTTTATTTGCATAGTGAATCATCGCCCTAAGGCCCTCTGTCATCAATCCACTATTTGAATAATCTTCCCCCAACCAATAACCAAGAGTCGCAGAATTGAACGGTCCATAACGAATATTATCTAATGTCAAACCGCCAATCAGGCTATCCTCAGATCTCAGAAAGAGGAATAAATGTACCATCTTACTCATCTTAAAATTCTTATTTGCCCAGCTAACTCTAGTTTGAAAAGAGTCTTTCGAGTAGAATTCTTTAGTTTTCTCGGGTTCCCACTTGTTGAGATATTCTTGTGATTTTCTACGTAGTTTCACCCAAGCTTCGTAGTCATCCATGGTGGGTAAACGAATTGATAATCTTTCAGTGACAACTAGGGGTTTATTTTTTCGCCGGAAACTAATCAAAATAAAAATCAATGCTGCAGTTTAGTAAAAAACTCATCTAATCCTGGGGCCTCGTCAACTTGGCCGTATAATACCATTGCCGGATGGATATCATTGAATATACTGGAGCCAAAGTCCTTTACACTTTGCAAGGAAACATCATCTATCTTAGCTATGGTTTCTTGAACCTCTACTATCCTATCCCAAATAATCAATCCTCTTGCAATCCGCTCACTCCTACTTGAAGAACTTTCAAGACTCATGAGCAAGCTCGCGCGAATTTGTGTCTTTGCTCGTTCAACTTCGGCTTTCGTGATCTCATGGACTGATTTCTTGAATTCTGCAGCGATTACCTCTGATAGTTCCTTAATTTTTTCACCAGAAGTTCCAGAATAACATAAAAATAAACCAGTATCGGAATAACCATCGAACGAAGTGCCAATAGAATAGCAAAGCCCCCTCTTTTCTCTAATCTCCTGAAATAAGCGAGAGGACATTCCACCTCCCATCAAGACTGAAAAAATTTTTCCAGCATAAAGTTGGGGACTGGCTATGGAAGGAGCTCTAAAACCCACAGCAAAATGTGCTTGCTCAAGCTCCTTTTTTACTCTTTTTTCTCCTCCCAAAAAGGAGACCTTCTTTGGTTTGAATTTGCGTTTAGCTCCAGCTATAGGCTGCAAGCTCTTTGCTAATGCACATAATTCTTGATGCTTTAGGTTTCCTGCACCACAGACTACCATTCTTTCTGCGAAGTAGTTCTTATTTATAAAATGAAGAAAATTCTCACGCTTAAAAGAGCTAACATTTTCGATTGTTCCCAAAATAGATCTACCTAATTGTGTGTCAGAAAATGCTACCTCTTGTAGCAATTCAAAAATGAATTCATCTGGAGTATCTCTAATCTGGCCAATTTCTTGTATGATCACACCCTTTTCTCGCTCTATTTCTTCCTTTTTGAATACTGAGTTCGAAATAATGTCAGCCAGTATTTCCACTGCCAGTGGCACGTTTTCCTTCAGGACTTTTGCGTAATAGCAAGTAATCTCCTTACTAGTATAGGCATTTATAAAACCCCCAACATTTTCAATTGTTTCAGCTATTTGGAGGGCACTTCTGCTTTTTGTTCCTTTGAAAGCCATGTGCTCCAAGAAATGTGCAATTCCACTTTCTTCTTTTTTCTCGTTTCGGCTACCCACACCTATCCATATCCCCACAGAAGCACTTTCTATGGTTGGAATTTCTTCCGTAACGACCTTTATGCCATTAGCTAGAATATCATAATGTATTGCCAAATCAGTACTCTCTCTTAATCAAATCCTTAAGATAGTTCACATCGTTGGGTGCCTCAACAACTTTTTCTTCTTTAACAGATAACTTTTCTAGTGACTTAGGTAGAGAAATATTGGTTTTTATGGCTTTTTCTACTGACTCGGCAAACTTTGCTGGGTGTGCAGTTGCCAAACTCACAGTTATCTTTTCTTTATCAAAGAACTCTCGGGAAACCTTAGTCCCAACAGCTGTATGAGGACAGATAATCATGTTGTATTTCTCAAAAACATTCCTTATTTCTGCTAGGGTATCTTCTTCAGAGACAGTACCACTATAAAATTCCTCTCCTAATTGGTTTAGAATATCCTCCTCTATACCATATGAACCCTTCAAGTGAAGTTCACGCATTTTCCTAGCAACTATATTCCCATTTCCCTGGTATAACTCATATATCATGCGCTCAAAGTTAGAGGATACTTGAATATCCATAGACGGGGAAAAAGTCTTGAAAACCTCCCCTTTGCTATATCTTCCAGAAATAAGAGTCCTGTGAAGGATATCATTCTGGTTTGTAGCTATTATGAGTTTATCGATATTTGCTCCCAGTTTCTTAGCTACATAACCAGCATAAATATTGCCAAAATTACCAGTTGGTACGCAAAAATCCACCTTAACGTTAGACGAAAAACGACTCGCCGTAAAAAAATAATAAACTACCTGAGAGATAATTCTCGCCCAATTGATAGAATTAACGCCAGTAAGAGCAATTCTCTCTGAGAAACTAGTATCATTAAAAATTGATTTAACTATTGATTGGCAATCGTCAAAGTTACCATTCACTGAAACTACCGAAACATTGGAGGCTGTTTCTGTCGTCATCTGGCGACGTTGAATTTCTGAAATTCGGTCCTTAGGAAATAGAACATACAAGTTAATAAATTCTAAGTTCCTAAATGCCTGAACCGCCGCGGCCCCCGTATCCCCGGAAGTGGCCACTATGATGGTGATAGATTTGCGGATTTTTTTCAAGGCTTGATGAAACATTTGAGCAATCATTTGCATAGCAAAATCTTTGAATGCAAAAGTAGGTCCATGGAATAATTCTAGCACCTTATGATTCTCAGATAGACTTACTAATTCGCATCTATCTCTCTTTCTAAAACCTGAATAAGCATCATAAACCATCGTCTGCAACTCTTCTTCTGAAAAAAGATCTCCCAGAAACGGTTTCAATATGGATATAGCAACTTCTTCATAGCTCTTATCTACAAACTTAGAGACATCCATAACACCTAATTTTGGCAAGTGATCAGGAATATATAAGCCACCGTCTGCTGCCAATCCAGAAAAAAGAACTCCTTGAAAAGATATTCTTTTTGCTCCTCCCCTAGTGGACTTATAAAGCATGTTTACCACCAGTCTCCCTATATTTTTTCACAACTCTGATTATCAAATATACTGACATAAAAACCCATACTAAGGCCATAGAGAACCAAGTTATAGCATATTGCAAGTGATTATTAGTAAGATTTGGTTTTAGGGGAGTTGGGATCACTCCCTCTCCAATGTGGTCAGATAATACTACCATGATAGGTCTTGTTTTCATGTAATTAGACATATCAGTTACATTCCTAGAGAACCAAATGTTTCGATCCAAATTGGGATCTGGAGTAAAAGAGTCTGTTTCATTGGGGTAAAGAATATTTCCTACAATTCTTTCACTAGTAAACATTCTTTCTACATTCTTATTTTTTTCCTGAATGAATCCCAAATCAATCATGATCACTTCGTTACTTAGCAGCTTAAATGGCTTAACCAATTTGAATCCTGGACCGTATGGCTTTAGGGAATGTAAAACATGAAGTTCTGTTTCTAAAAATTTTCCCTCTGCAATGATAGAAAGGTACTGGGCACTACTGTTTATCATGTTGGGTAAAAGCATAATTGGCGCCATCTCAATGCTTTTTTCAATCTTCTCGATTAGATCATTTTTCCAAGCTAACCGTTTTACCTGCCAAGAACCAAGAGACAAAAGAATCATCAAACCAAGAAAGCCAAAAAAACATGGGAATATCAGCCTCTTTAACAAAAAAAGAGCTCTTTTAATTAGATGTGAAAGATAAGACAAAAATATGCGTGTTCATATTTTCAGATCCCATCCCTGAACAGTTGAGCATTCAAGAACCCCAAATATAAATTGCGGCAAAAAGAAACAACCAAACTACATCTACAAAATGCCAATACCAGGCGGCTGCCTCAAATCCGATATGGCTTTCTGGGGTAAAATGTCCTTTAAGTGCTCTAATTAGACACACCGCCAGGAATATAGTTCCTACCACCACATGAAATCCATGAAATCCCGTAGCCATAAAAAAATTGGCTCCATAAATGTTACCAGAAAAACTGAAGGCAGCATGGGAATATTCATACGCCTGGAAAACGGTAAATAGCATGCCTAACAAGATAGCAATTATTAAACCATTTACTAAGTCCCTCCTATTATTTTCATGAGCAATAGCGTGGTGAGCCCAAGTGGCTGCAGCGCCAGAACATAGCAGGATTAAGGTATTAATTAGTGGTAGATGCCAGGGATCAAAAGTTTCGATTCCTACAGGTGGCCAGACCTCTCCAACTGCTTCCATCGGGTAAAGAGCATGCTTAAAAAAACTCCAAAACCACGCGCTGAAGAACATCACTTCAGATACTATGAACATAATTATGCCATACTTTAAACCTATTTTTACTACAGGGGTATGATCTCCAATATGGCTCTCGGTTACTACATCTGACCACCATCCATACATGCAATAAAGGACTATGACTAAGCCTACTACCATTACTATTGATGTATAATCATGAAAAAATAAGACACTACCAAACAATAGTATAAAGGCACCTAATGCGCTCAAGAAAGGCCAAATACTCGGAGTTAAGATATGATAGTCATGATTTTTTTCGTGGGCCATGTCTTTTCCTCTGTCATGAAGACTTGATGATTTTTTATAACTTAGTTTTTGGCTCTTCTGTTATACTAGCTGTTGTTTCGGGAAGGTCAATCTCGTAAAAAGTATAGGATAGTGTAACAGACTTAACATTTTTTGCCTCGACATGACTTATCATATCCGGATCAACATAGAAGGTAACCGGCATGCTTACCCTTTCACCAGGCTGTAATATCTGCTCGGTAAAGCAAAAGCATTCAATTTTATTAAAAAAATTCCCTACTGAAAATGGTACCACATTGAAGCTGGCTTGGGCCGCTATTGGTTTATTTGTGGGGTTAAACGCTTCATAGAATGCTAAACCAGTTTGACCTAAATTTATCTGTATTTCTCTCTGTACTGGAAAGACTTCCCACTTCAAACCCCGCTCTAATGAGACATCAAACCTGACCTGTATATCATGATCAGATATCACATCAGATTCGTATTTTGCATAATTTGTTGTTCCTCCATAACCAGTAACCTTACAAAACCAATTATAAAATGGAACTGACAAAAAAGATGCCGATCCCATAAAAGCAACTATCAACACCAGATAGAAAATTGTTTTCCTCTTACCTTTTTCCATATTCTATTCTTCCAAAATACTCGGCCTTAAGTTATGATCAAACCCTTCGATCATACCACCGTTTGATAACTTGGCTATCGTCACTAGGAAAATCATTACGATAAAACCAGCTAAGCTCATTGCTAACCAAAAGTTCCTATTCTTTCTTTTGGCGTCAAAACCATCTTTTGATTGATCTACAACCATACTAAAACCTCAGCAAAATTTTCATAAAATGGGAGAAAAAACTTAAGAAGAAATTCTGCCATGAGCATTAAAAAATGTGCAAAAAGATAAAATATGGAAAATAAAAAAAGTTGTCGATCTCTTTTTCCCTTAAAGAGCTTACTCAACTGAGCAAATCCGCTTAAACCCATTGCAAAAAATAAAAATATGGCATTTAGAATAATTATAGAAATTAGATAGAGTGGGCCTCCGACATTGGTAAAAGCAATCATAAAAGAGGGGACAAGCAAAAGAAGACTGTAAAAAAGGACTTGCCGTTTGGTTTCTTCTTCGCCATGTGTCTCTGTGAGCATCGGAATTCTTGATTTTGAGTAATCACCCTTTGTCATCAAACAAAGCGACCAAAAATGAGGTGGCGTCCAAAAGAATATCAAGAAAAACATTAGAATACTTTCGAAGCCTATACTATTGGTAGTCACTACCCACCCAATCACGGGAGGTAATGCTCCTGACGCGCCACCAATGACAATATTTTGGGGGGTCCGCCTTTTCAAAAACATAGTATAAATCAAAATATAAAAAGCAATTGTGCCTGCTAGTAAGAGTGCCGAAAGGTAATTAGCGAACAGACCCAGAAATATGACTGAGAAAAATGACAAAAATAGACCGAAACTTAGGGCTTGATCTTCAGTTATTTTACCTGAAGGTATGGGCCTGGCAGAGGTTCGGACCATAACGGAGTCTATGTCCGAATCCCACCACATATTCAGTGCGCCTGCAGCGCCTGCACCCATCCCAATGCAAATCAACGAGCTAATAGCAACCACTGGGTTTATAGTCCCAGGAGCTATTACCATAGCGACAGCCGCGGTAAGAATAGCTAACCTCATTACTCTAAATTTTAAAAGAGCAATATAATCATGCGTTGAAGCCTGACTTAAAATTGTTTCATTTTCTAAAACTGATCGACCCATTCTGTGCACTCTCATATTAAGTGAAAAATCTTTTATTTTTTCGTTTCAGCTAATACGATTTTTGTTCTTTGAGATATTCCCGAATACTCTTTTGATGCTTCCTCCAACCAATTCTCATAACGCTCTTTAGCTACTGCTTTCACTACAATCGGCATGTATGAATGATTAAGCCCACAGAGCTCTGAACATTGACCAAAATATGTACCTTCTTTCTCAACTTTGTACCAAGCTTCATTCAATCTACCTGGAACAGCATCCACATGAACACCAAATGCTGGAATCTTCCAAGCATGCAGTACATCTGATCCGGTAACCTGCATTCTTATTACAGAACCAACAGGAACTACGACCGCATTGTCCGTCGCAAGCAAATATTCATCTTCCTGGTAACCGTAGCTTGATAATTCTTCCTTATTTAACATGAAGGCATCAAAATAAATTTCTTGATCAGGATACTCATAAGACCAGTACCACTGATTTCCTGTAGCTTTAATCGTCAGATCATACTCAGGAATATACAATTGTTTAAATAGCATGGGTAAAGAAAATGCCCCTATCATTATTAAGATCGCAGTTGGTACAAGGGTCCAAGTTATCTCCAGTGTCGAATGATGAGTAAAATTTGCTGGTTTCGGATTTGCTTTCCTATTAAACCGGAAAATTACTATCCCAAGAAGACCAATTACAAATAGTGATATCAGTGTGATGATAATTAGTAAAAAATTATCTAACCATAGAATGTCTCTAGCAAGTTCAGTCACCGCTGGTTGAAAATTTATTCCGCCATCTATAGGCTTCCCAACGACCTCTAAATCTTTAAATTGATCTAAACCAAACGCCAAGGTGCTACTACTCAAAAACATTGCAACACCCAAAATTCTTGCCATTAACCCCGAAAATTCCTTCATCAACCTCTCCATACTCTATAAGACTTAATACCCTTAATGAAACCTATTACCTTAATATGTGTTTGTCGAAGACAAAAAACTAGCTTAAATGAAAAATATATCTAATGTACAAATCAAGGGTAAAATTTCAATTAATCTAAGCTGATCACTTCGACTGATCACAGGATACAAAAAATAGAGATAAGATCAATGAGTGAAATAGACGCAACCTTTAAGCCTTTTGAACAAAATTTAGATATGCAAAAAGTCCTGCAAATTTTGAGAGATTCAACTTATGGAGCTGATGATGGTGAACTCTTTCTAGAGAAAAGAATTACTGAGGGATTGGCCTTCGATGATCAAAAGCTTAGACAATCCTCCTTCAATATAAATGAAGGTTTTGGCCTCAGGACTGTAGCAGGAGAAAAAATAGGCTTTTCACATTCTTCCAATATTACTGAGCAGTCAATCAAAGAAGCTGCCAAGATAATTAAGATAGCCAATCAAGGCCTAACTAGAGACAAGCCATTAGCTCCACCACCAAGCAGAACTAATGTTAAATTGTACAGTGATGCTGATCCATTCCAATCAATCCCTCTGAGCCTCAAAATTAATTTGTTGAAAACGATAAATGATTTTGCAAGGGAATACGATGACAGGGTCGCGCAAGTCTCAGTAAGTATGGGAGCTTCATTGCAAGAAATAATTATTCTTAGACCAGAAGGAGAAATTCTTAGTGATATCAGACCAATGGCTCGGATTTATATTTCAGTTGTTCTAGAAGAAAAAGGTAGAAAAGAGTCAGGTTCTTCTGGTGGTGGTGGTAGATACAGCCTTTCCACACTTATGGCCGAAGATGTGTGGAAGCATCACGTTTGTGAGGCAATAAGGATAGCTGGGATCAACTTAACTGCCGAGGCTGCCCCGGCAGGCGAAATGGACATCGTTCTGGGACCAGGCTGGCCAGGAGTAATGTTGCATGAAGCTGTCGGTCATGGATTAGAAGCCGATTTTAATCGAAAAAAAACATCGGCCTTTTCTGAACTTCTTGGGAAACAGGTAGCATCAAAAGATGTGAGCGTTATAGATGATGGAACTATACCAAATCGACGAGGATCAATTTCGATAGATGATGAGGGTACAACTAGTAACCGCAATGTGCTTATAGAGAAAGGAATACTCGTAAACTATATGCAGGATAGGCAAAATGCGCGACTTATGGGACTTGATACAACTGGAAATGGAAGGAGAGAAAGCTATGCTCATCCGCCCATGCCAAGAATGACCAACACATTTATGTCTCCAGGATCAATTAATCCAACAGATATCTTAAGCGATTTAAAGGACGGTATTTATGCGGTAGGTTTTTCGGGAGGACAGGTTGATATTACAAATGGGAAATTTGTTTTTTCATGTACGGAAGCCTATAGAGTGAAAAATGGCAAGATTGAAAAACCTGTCAAAGGAGCTACACTTATCGGGGATGGTCCTACAGCAATGAAAAATATTCAAGCCGTCGGCAATGATCTTTCCTTAGATCCTGGAATTGGTAATTGCGGTAAAGGAGGTCAGTGGGTTCCGGTTGGTGTGGGGCAGCCAACCATCCTTATAAGTGGCCTAACTATCGGTGGAAGTGGTACTAATTGAATGAGTTAACGTATGGCAGTGGTAGTAATAGAATCGCCTGGTAAGGCAAAAAAAATAAAAGAATATCTTGGAAGGAAATATACTGTTCTTGCAACTTTCGGTCATGTTAGAGATCTGGATGACAAAAGTGGCTCAGTAGATCCAGAGAACGATTTTTCCCTTAAGTGGCAAGTAAATCCCAAGAGCCATACACACTTAAAAGAAATTAAAAAAGCACTCAAGGACGACAACCATTTAATTTTGGCAACTGACCCAGATCGAGAAGGTGAAGCGATCTCATGGCATCTCGTTGAAATATTAAAGGACCAGAAAAGTTTAAACGATAGGACCGTAGTAGAACGCGTAGTCTTTAATGCTATTACTAGGACGGCGATCTTAGAAGCAATTGAAAAGCCCCGAGAATTGGATATGCCACTTATTGAAGCCTATCTAGCGAGACGGGCTCTTGACTATCTACTTGGATATACGGTGTCACCATCACTTAGAAAAGTAGGCTTTGGTTGGCAATCAGCTGGCCGAGTTCAATCCCCAACCTTAAGACTGATTGTCGAAAGAGAGATGGAAATTGAGTCTTTCAAGGCTCAGGAATACTGGTCTATTGAAGCACAAATTATGAGTGAGGATGAAAAACATTTTGAAGCTCAAGCGATTGAATATAATGGAGAAAAACTTGAAAAGCATTCGATTGGATCTGAGATCCATGCAAAAAAAATAGCCAATATTTTTTCTCAATCCCAATTTCATGTTGAGACGATTAACTCAACACCAAAACGACGCAACCCTTTTCCTCCATTTCTTACTTCCACCTTACAACAAGAAGCAAATAATAAACTCTATATGGGAACACAGCAAACTATGTCAGTTGCTCAAAAGCTTTATGAAGCAGGTCACATAACCTACATGAGAACAGATGGGATTGATATGGCCCCTGAGGCTGTTTCGGCAACTCGTAATGAAATTCAAAAATCCTTTGGAGACAAATACCTCCCAACAAAGCCACGTTTTTATAAAAACAAAGCAGTAAATGCTCAAGAAGCACATGAATGCATTAGGCCTACAAATATACAAAATGATGGGAACACTCTAGGTCTAACTGACGACAATCAAAAGAAATTATATGAACTTATTCGCAATAGAACTCTAGCTTCTCAAATGGAAAATGAAATTTCGGAAACTACAACTGTCATCATGACTAATAGAGAAGGGATACACAAGTTAAAAGCCTCTGGTCATATCGTGATTTTTGATGGTTTCCGCAAAGTTCTTAAGGTTAAAGATGTTAAGAGCCAGGATCCATCCGATGATAAAGAATTACCCAAACTCATTGAGGGTTCTAAAATCAATATTAAATCCATAAAGCCCGAGCAACATTTCACTCAACCTAAGCCTAGGTACACCGAAGCATCCTTAGTCAAAAAGATGGAAGATCTGGGAATCGGGAGACCTTCAACATACGCTCCAACAATCTCCAAAATACAATTAGTCAAGTATGTCAAGAAAGAAAAAAATCGCCTGATACCTGAAGATAAAGGCAAACTCATTTCAATCTTCTTGACGGAATATTTCAAAAAATATGTGGGCTATGATTTTACAGCAGAATTAGAAAAAGATTTGGACAATGTATCTTCAGGAAAATCAATTTGGTTGGAAATACTAAACAAATTTTGGACGGAATTCTCACCTATACTTGATGCGGCAAATGAACTTCGAATTTCTACAGTACTGGAACGAATTAACGATGTTTTAGCTCCTCATATTTTTCCCCAAGAAAATGGAGGGACAGATTCTAGAATTTGTATAAACTGTAATAAGGGAAGGCTTTCTGTAAGAACTGCTCGTAATGGAAACGCATTTATTGGCTGTTCAAACTATCCAGAGTGTAGATTTGTGAGACCTCTTTCTGTAATTAAAGAAGACTCAGCAGTTTCTGCCGAAAATGATATGATTGGCCGTGATGACTCTGGAACTCCTGTTTACTTAAAATCTGGAAGGTTTGGTCCTTATGTTCAGCTCGGGGAACTTGGCGAAAATAGCCAAAAACCTAAGAGGACATCTGTTCCAAAAAGTTTTGATGTTAAGGCTTTGACCCTAGAGTTGGCCTTAGAATTACTTCAATTACCAAAGGTCTTGGGACAACACCCAGATGATGGAGCGCCAATTCTCTCAGCAATTGGTCCTTATGGTCCATATCTTAAGCACAATAATTCTTATGCAAATGTGGGTGATTTAGAAGAATTCTTATCCATTGGGATGAATAGGGCTGTTGAATTGATCTCTGAGCAAGCTAAAAAGAAATCTAAATCAAGAGCATCGTCAGTAATTAGAAATATTGGTGAGCATCCTGAGGGAGGCGAGATTCAACTAATGACTGGTCGGTATGGTCCGTACCTGAAGTATAAGAAGACAAATGTGAGTATTAAAGAAAAGAGTAACCTGGATAGTATCGACCTAGATAAAGCCCTTGAATTATTGAAAAGTAAGTCCAAAAAATAGACTAGGGCCTGAGCAAAAATGATTAAAGAGCCTTATTTAAGCCTCTATCTGAATGACCAAGAAATAACTGACTTTGTTAAGTCAAATCGATTTTTAAGGGCTCACAAAGATATAATAGATCACCTAGGCTTAAGCCCACATTATTACGTCGTGCTTAAAAGACTTTTCCCACATCTGCCAAAGAAACAGCATAAGAAATATAATCATATCAGACCAGTCAAATCAAAATTGGCTAGAGTTGATTTATTAGTAGTTAGATCTATAAACCTCTCTGGAACGGTAATTCTCGAGCCACCATTTTGGAAATCCAGCAACCCAGTTCCAATTGTTAGACTGCACCATTTGAAAATTTCCGAGGAAAAGATAAAGATTGGAGACAAAATCCTGGTTCGGCTGTTAACAAGATTTGTGTTGGAAAATAAGAAAAACTACATAGAAGCTAACTTCCTGAGAGTGATTAGACCTAAGTTTACAAAAGGTTTGGGAATTATAAAAAAAGATGATGAAAGAGTCTCGATCCTCACAACTAGCAAGCTTTTCAATAATAAAACTTTGGTTGATAATTCCTACGTTGGAAGCTTAAAAAATGGTGACATTGTAGAGGTAGATATGCCTTACAATACGAAATTTTCAAAAAAGTTTACTGATAGAATTTTGAAAGTTCATGAACCTCCAGAAGGAATTTCTTTATTCTCTTTTTTAGCGGCAAAGGAGTTTAATCTACCAGTTGAATTCCCTGACTCTGTCCACAAAGAATTGTCCTCTTTAAACCAGACGGAGAAAATGATTTCTCCTGTAGATCTAACACATATCCCTTTTGTCACTATTGACCCAGTCAATGCAAGAGACAGGGATGACGCCATTTATGCCGTTTTCCCAAAGAATCCTACTGAAGTAAATTCCTTTTGCGAAATCTGGATAGCTATCGCAGATGTATCTTCATATGTAAAAAAAGGTTCATCTATCGATCAAGAGGCTATGCATCGCGGGAACTCAACCTATTTTGTAGACTCAGTGGTTCCGATGCTTCCAGAGAAAATTTCTAATGATCTCTGTTCGCTAAATGAAAACGAGGTTCGAAATAGTATAACCCTACATATTATCCTGGATCGCCAAGGAAAAAAAGTTGGCCACCAATTCATTAAAAGCAAAATATCAGTTAAGCATAATTGTTCCTATGAAGAAGTTGAAAACAGTCTAAAAAAGCAAGAATTTTCAGGTACAGTTGATTTTGATAAAGAGCAATTGTTTGAGAATCTTTCTAAAGCTAATTCACTTCTTTCCAAATCTATTCCTGGAGCTTTGGAACTCAATATACCTGAAACAGTAATAAATTTATCTGCATCTTTTGATTTAATTGGCCTATATCAGAAAGAGTCCCTGAAGTCTCACCGTATCGTTGAAAACTTCATGATAACTGCAAATAAGTGTGCAGCAGAAACCCTTTCTGGATCAAATCTTCCCATTATCTTTCGAGTACATCAAAAACCAGACCAAGAAATTTTAGAAAAACTGCTGAGGAGAACTTCAGGTTTAGGAATAAAAAGTGAAAGAAAAAAAGCCCTTTCTTCACAAGACCTTAATCAATTATTATGTTTAACTCATGAAAAAAAGATTTCTGACATAGTTAGCATATTAATACTTCAATCAATGAACCAAGCTTATTATGCGGCTAAAGAAATTGGCCATTTTGGTCTCAACTTAAAAAATTATGTCCACTTTACTTCACCCATCCGAAGATATGCCGATCTGATTACTCACAGGTTACTCTATTTTCACCTAGGCTGGTCTAAAGAAGATAAGTATGAAATTGATAAAACGACTACTGAATTAATTTGCCTCCACATTAGTACTACTGAGAGAAATTCTTCTATGGCTGAAAGAATATCCAATAACAGATACATAGCCAGTTTAATGGAGACATCAGTAGGTAAAAGCTTTGACGGACTAGTTTATTCCTCCTCAAAGACCTTAATATTCTTCTTTTTGAGGAAGTTTAGTATTCAAGGAATTTGCAGCCGTAATCCCTACCCTAACCAGAGGCGAAAACGAAAAGGAAAAAAAACAGATAAAAAAGAATTGATAAGCATAGGTGATCAAATAAAAGTTAAGCTTGTTGCCGTTAACAAATTATCTGGAGTTTTGACATTCGCGATGGAATAAAGCATACATTAAATTTAGTTTGACCATGAATTATGAATTATGCCTTTTTGTGCCAATCATTGCCCCTCATTTCATTTAACCTTGAAACTGTGCGCGCAAAATCCTTCTTGAACCTACCATTTGAATAAAGGCTTTCTGGTTCTACGGCAGCATAGCATATCAACCGCACCTTAGCTTCATATAAAGTGTCTATCAAAAGAATGAACCTACGAGCTATGTCGTTCTGGAATTTTGACAAAATAGGTATCCTTTCTAGAAAAAGTACCTTCACATGATTACAGAGATTTAAATAATCAACTGCTCCGAGGGGCTGCTCGCATAGTTCCTGAAATGAAATTCTACATGCACCATTCACATAATTTTTCAATAACAACTCTCTACCTTGATAGTGAATTACCAGCTCTTCAGTTCCATTATCCAAGATCTCATCCCAGATTTGGTTGAACTTCATCTCCGCAGCAACTTGTTTTTCACAAAAATAACTATCTTCTGTTCTTAATTTTTTATTCCGGTAGTCAACTTGGTTATCGACTTCCACTATCTTAAGGTTGTCCATCAATAAGTGAATAAATGGCAGAAACAATCCCCTGTTTAGTCCATCTTTATAAAGCTCCTCCGGATGAAAGTTAGATGTTGTAATAACAGTCATTCCAGCCGAGAAAATCTCCTTAAACAATCTACCCACAATCATTGCGTCGGTTATATCTGTTATTTGAAACTCATCAAAGCATAATAGATCCGCTTGTTTCGAAATTCCTTTACAAAGAGTATGGACAGGATCCTTCTTTCTAATTTGTCGGATCTTTTTCATGTTTTCATGAAATTCATACATAAAAGCATGGAAGTGCACTCTCCTTTTCTTCGATGAATTTATACTTGCAAAAAAAAGATCCATCATCATGCTTTTCCCAGAACCTACGCCACCAAACAGATACAGTCCGCTCTTATTATGCTTCATTGTTTTTTTTCCGTTACCCGTAAAAAGCCTGGAGAGAAGATTATTTGACTTTTGGGTAGGCTTTACACTCAAGAGTTCTTCTCTAACAATATTAAGTTCAGAAATTGCTATTTCTTGAGATCTATCAGGCTCAAGGTTACCTCTAGTAATTAGTTCGCTGTATTGTTTGATTAGATCCATAATAAATTGACGAACGCCACCCTTAACCACTTGCAAACACTAAATGAATATTTATAAGTATCTAAAAATACTTTAAATGCTTCTCACCTCTTTGGTCAGACAATCTAATCTGCCGTTGTCTCTCTCTGAAACCTTCTTTTCTACTCTCGCTGGTTTCTTTATAGCAACGGTGGCAACTAACTCCTTCTTCATAATATGAGCTGTACAACTCATTGGGTCTCAAAGGATGTCTACAGGCAAAACAAAGGTTGCATGAACCTTCCTCTAAATTCTGGCCAACGGAAACTCTTTGGTCAAAGACAAAGCACTCTCCCTTCCACTGACAATTAGCTCCCGTATAATTTTCCAAATAATTCAAGATTCCCCCCCTCAGGTGATAAACATTCTTTACGCCTTCCTTTAGAAGAAATTTAGTGGCTTTCTCGCACCTGATGCCACCCGTACAAAACATAGCTATGGACTTACCTTCATATTTTTGTCTATTTTCTCTCCACCAATTAGGAAAATCTGCAAAGTTATCGGTGCTCGGATTTATGGCGCCTTGAAATGTTCCGATAGATACCTCATAATCATTTCTTGTATCAATGGTGACCACATTCTTATCCAGTATCAATTCATTCCATTCACTAGGTTCCACATATCTTCCTGCTTGGTCATGTGCCGACAATTCACTCATGCCAGACGTAACAATCTCTTTCTTAATTCTTACTTTAATCCTTCCAAATGGATTCTTACTTGAAAAGGATTGCTTAAGATTTAGTTCATCACAGTTAAATTCATTCATAAAATACTTAATAGTCAGGTCGACTTTCTTTATGGATCCCGCAATGGTTCCATTTATGCCCTCCTGGGCCAAAATTATCAAACCTTTAACCCCCGAATCCTGGCAAAAACGTAAAACGTTTTGACGCTTACGATTTACTGAATCGAGTTCCTTAAAACAATATAATGATACTACCTTAATCGGATCCATATGAACCAAATATCAATAACCCTTAACCTTTTCAAGCAAACTTAAGGACTAATCACTTGACCCGAAATCAAATTTGGCCTAGATCCTGAGAGCAATTTTGACAATTTTTGTGTCTAAGGAACGAATTATTCAGATTAATACCCAAACCGTCTATGACGGGAAAAGTGTATAGGATTTTTTTAAAAAATGTTCTCTAACTTATCAAAAAATTTAACAGGTATTCTTGAGAAATTAACGAAGAAGGGTATCGTCACTGAAAATGATGTGAACCAGACTCTAAGAGAAGTACGTGTATCATTACTAGAGGCAGATGTAGCCCTCGAAGTGGTAAAACAATTTATTGAAAAGTTGCAAGTAAAAGCAACAGGCCAAAGTGTAATAAAATCAGTAACTCCAGGGCATCAAATAATAAAAATTGTATATGATGAATTAGTTGATTTGCTGTCTGGTGAAGGCGATACCGAAGATAAATTAAAAATTGATTCGCCTCCAGCTAGTATTTTAATGGTTGGGCTTCAAGGGTCAGGAAAGACAACAACGACTTCAAAGCTAGCAAAAATCCTGAAAGAAAAGGAGAAAAAGAAAGTTCTATTGGCTAGCTTGGATATAAGTCGGCCAGCTGCGATGGAACAACTCAAGATCTTGGGAGAACAGATCCAAGTAGATGTACTAGAAGCAGTACCAAATCAAGAGCCGGTTAAGATTGCTTCTAGAGCTGAACAACAAGCTACGTTGGGTGGATATGATGTTTTTATATTGGATACTGCTGGTAGAATGCATGTTGATGAAAATTTGATGGATGAAATAATTCAAGTGAAGGCAAAGATAAATCCAAATGAAACACTTCTGGTAGTCGATGGCCTAACAGGTCAGGATGCCGTTCACGTCGCGAAAGAATTTGACTCTAAGTGTAAATTGGATGGGATAATTGTTACAAAATTAGATGGTGATAGCCGAGGAGGCGCAGCACTTTCTATGCGAGCTATAACTCAAAAGCCTATCAAATTTATTGGAGTAGGTGAAAAAGCTTCTGAGCTTGAAGTCTTTGATCCAAAAAGAATAGCTAATCGAATCTTAGGTATGGGTGATATAGTATCCTTGGTCGAAAAAGCCCAGGAAGAGTTGGATGCAGAGAAAACGCAAAGAATGGTGAAGCGTCTAGAAAAGGGTCATTTTAATATGAACGACCTAAGATTACAGCTAGAGCAAACAATTAAGATGGGTGGCATGAAGGGAATGATGGGTATGATTCCAGGTTTAGGAAGGATTTCTAGACAAATGGAACAGGCTAACTTAGATGATAAAGTTCTATGCAGGCAAATGGCACTCATATCATCTATGACAAAAAAAGAGAGAGCCAGTCCACAAATTCTTCAAGCAAGTAGGAAAAAAAGGATAGCAGCTGGCGCTGGACAGGACGTTTCTGATTTAAACAAGTTAATAAAAATGCACCGACAGATGGCTGACATTATGAAAAAAATGGGCCGCAAAGGTAATAAGGGTTTGCTTCGAAATTTGGTTGGTGATTTAACTAATCCGGGCAGCAATGAGAAGAATATTAATGATTTGATGGCGCAGAATCCAGATCTTATTAAAAACTTCTCGCCTAAATTGGGGGCACAAAACCTACCTAAAATGTTAGGAGGTCTTTCTAACTTTATGAAAAAAAACTGACCAACAAATTATGACAGATTTTGATGAAAAATTGAGGGAACATCGTAGGTCTATAGACAGACTTGATGCTATCCTTGTATACACACTAGGAGAACGATTTAAACAGACAGAGCAGATTGGAAAATTGAAAGCTGAGGCTAACCTACAGGCATCAGATCATGAAAGAGAGCTACTTCAGATGGAAAGGATAAAAAAGCTATCCGCGGAGGCAAATCTCCATCCTGAATTTGCAGAAAAAATTTTAAACTTGATCATTTCTGAAGTAGTCAAAAAGCATGAAAAAATAAAATCCAGTCTATAGCAAACTTTAATCAGGTATTTTGGGAGATATTTAATGGCAATAAAAATTCGTTTAGCTAGAGGAGGTTCAAAAAAGAGACCCTTTTACAAAGTAGTTGCAGCTGACAGCCGCATGCCAAGAGATGGTAGATTTATAGAAAAGCTCGGGACATACAATCCCCTACTCCCAAAAGACAACCCCAATAGGATTAAACTTAATACTGCAAAAATCGAAGAATGGGTTGGGAAAGGTGCCCAATTATCTGATAGGATCTCTCGAATGCTCGAAAATATGTCCGTGATACCTCCTAAATCAAGGAATAACCCAAAAAAGGGACTGAAACATAAGGCAACGACAGAAAGAGAGGCGGCTAAATCTGGTAAGAATGCCGATACTAGCCAACAAGAAAAAGTCGAAAATAAGAATGAGTCATCCCCTGCAAAAGATGAGCAAGATCAAAAATCCATCGGCAGTCAAACCACTTCAGTTGATCAAGATGTAGCCTTGGAACCTAAACAGGAACCTGCAAATGAAGAAGAACTGAAACCATCTGACGAAGTGCAAAATGAGAACAAAGGTACTGAAAAAGAATCAAATAAAGTTGATGACGCAGTAAAGGCTGAGGACAAGACCACTGAATCTCTTGATTCTGAAGAAAAATCCCAGGGATCTGAAAATGCGGAAACAGAGAAAGAGACCGTCAGTGAAGAAAAGAAATCTTCTGAATGAATATGAGTACTTTTGGAATTCTTTTAAAGCCTTGAATGTAATAAATAGACTGACATAGTTTGTGAAAAACTTTGACTCATGGGTAATAGTTGGCAAGATAATCAAGTCTATTGGTTTACGAGGTCAAATAAAAATTATATCTTTTTGTGAAAATCCAAATTCAATAGTAGAATATAATCCAATTCTTTTAGAAAGCTCAAGAGAAGCTATCTTTTTGTCGTTAGTTAAATGTCTCGAAAATAACCTCTTAATTGTAAATATTGATTCCGTTGACAGCAAAGAGCTGGCTGACAAACTAGTTGGGTGCCAGCTTTATGCAGATAAAACAAAATTCCCACTGTTGTCTGATTCTGAATACTATTTCTCAGATTTAGAAAGTTGTGTAGTCTATGACATGAAGGAGAAAATCTTCGGAAAAATACAAGGTATTTACAATTTTGGCGCAGGAGAATTGCTCGAAATTTATAAATTCGAAGATAGTAGTTCATTTTTCGTTCACTTCAATGAAAAAAACTTCCCAGTAGTTAACATCCTGAAAAAGATGATCTTCATAAACTTTTCTAAATAATTGTTAAACTTTTCACTTAAGGATTTTAAATAATCATGGAAGAAAAACTAAATAGCAGTATTAAGAATACTTGGAAGGCCAAAGTAATCACTATTTTTCCCGAAATGTTTCCGGGAACCTTGGCTCATTCATTAGCTGGCAAAGCATTAAAAAAAGGACTTTGGTCTCTTGACATTATTAATCTGAGGGATTTTTCGTCGGATGAGCGCAAAACTGTTGATGGTTCCCCAGCGGGAGGTGGTGCTGGATTAGTGTTAAGAGCAGACGTTATTGACAAAGCCGTTATGTCCCATAAAAGGACAACCGATAATGATCGAAAAGACTGGCCAGTAGTAGCCCTATCACCTAGAGGTCAGTCTTTTAATCAAAAAATGGCAGCAAGTTTTTCAAGATGTAAGGGTTTGACACTCATTTGTGGTCGCTATGAAGGATTCGATGAGCGAGTATTGAATTTCCACAAAATACCTGAAATTTCAATTGGTGATTATATAATTTCAGGAGGAGAAATTGCAGCTCAGGTCTTGATTGATTCGACAGTAAGGCTTATACCGCAAGTAATAGGGAATCAAAATTCATTATCAGAGGAAAGTTTTACGACAGATTTATTAGAATATCCGCACTATACTAGCCCTCGAATGTGGAGGAACATGCCTATACCAGAGGAATTACTTTCTGGTCACCATGAAAAAATAAAGCAATGGCGAGTACAGAAATCTGAGGAGATCACAAGGGATAGGAGACCAGATCTCTGGGATAAATATCAAAAAACGAAGTAATTCGTATGGAGAAAGTAATGAATATAATAGAACAGTTAAACGATGAGCAAATTACAGAACTTGGAAAAAACATACCCGATTTCTCGTCAGGCGATACATTAAGGGTCGGCTATAAGGTAAGCGAGGGAACCAGAAGTCGAGTACAAAATTATGAGGGTGTAGTGATTTCAAGAAAAGGAGGCAATGGGATTGCGGCTTCTTTCACAGTCCGAAAAATCTCCTTCGGTGAAGGGGTTGAAAGAATATTTCCACTTCACTCACCTAATATTGAGAAAATAACAGTAATACGAAGAGGGAAAGTGCGTAGAGCGAAGCTTTACTACTTAAGAGATCGAAGTGGTAAATCAGCCCGCATAGCTGAGAAAAGTAATTATAAACCTTTGGATATAAAAAAGTAACTTAGAGGAACTGTCATGAGGAAAGAAATCCATCCGGACTATCACTTTATTGAAATTAAAATGACAAACGGAGAAACCTACAAAACACGGTCAACCTTTGGTAAGGATGGGGACACAATAAATCTGGACATTGATCCACTATCGCATCCAGCTTGGACTGGTGGAAAACAAAAATTACTTGATACAGGAGGAAGGGTATCAAAGTTCAAGAAAAAATATGAAGGTTTGGGTTTTTAGGACTTCTGTATTCTAATCAGATGTATATTAATATTTGGTAAAATCGAAACTTGATTTTTTGTTCCTCATTATTGAAAAAATCTCATTCTCTGACATCACACAATTCACCCGTAGCTATTATTTTTGCGCAAGCTCGTGAAGCATCAGGAAATGAAAGTGGGGATATCTTGATCCTAAAGCCTGCCTTATTTCTGAAGATTTCTCTAGATATATCTGCCGTAACATTTTCTAATAAGCTAGAATCACTCAATAAAATTGTTGGCAGATCTTTCTCAGCATTGTATCTGTTATAATAGAATCCGACGAGTATTTCCATTTTAGGCTTATTTTTCATTAACTTACTTTCTCCATTTTCTGTAACCAAATCACCAGTTTTTTGATCCTCCTGTAGGGTTTTGGGACGAGAGGGTGGAACATCTATATTTCTACCATTCATTATTGAGAAAGACTCTTCAGAACTAATGTTTTCTTGCCTTGGTTCTTTGAGTAATGAACTTTCTACTTCTTTAAGAAGTTCCTCAATTTTATCTAATTCAACACTTTGATCAGCGTGACTGTAGGAAGAGAAAGATTTGGGTCGACTCAACGGAATCTCGCTAAAGTATAGCAAACTATTTTTACCAATCTGGTTGATCATATCAGATCTTAGATTAATTTGAAACAGAGGCACAAATTTTGAGACCTTGGGTGCTCTGGCAAAACCCAAATCAAGAAGCTCCGCCATTCTTTTGGCTCTCAGCACAGCAGATCCTGAACCAAAAATCACTCCAATTATTCTCACGCCTCTTCGGGTCGCAGACGCTGCCAAATTGTATCCAGCCGCAGAAGTAAAACCTGTCTTTATTCCATCAGAACCCGGGTATGCTCCTAAAAATCTCCTATTAGTATTGTATAAATTTTTACCCAGAACCTGAACAGAATTTCTTCCAAAGATGTTATAATATTCGGGAAAATCAAAAATAAGTCTCCTAGCCAGGATGGCCATATCCCTTGGGGTTGAAAGATGAGCAGAAGCAGTCAAGCCGTGCGCATTCTTGAATACGGTCTTTGACATACCCATCTCTCTAGCTGCAAGTGTCATGTAGTCAGCAAACTTCGCCTCAGATCCTGAGATATGCTCGGCCAGAGCTGTGGCGGCATCATTCGCAGAGCGAATAGCTGCCCCCCTTATAAGAGTTCTCACAGAAACCCTTTGACCAGCGGAAAGCCATAGCTTTGAAGACGGTTCTCTAGCAGCATTAGCACTAATTGTAACTAACTGGTCTAATCCTATTCTATTTTTTTTTAACTCATTGAAAGTCAAGTAGAGCGTCATCATTTTTGTAAGAGATGCTGGATTTAATTTCGTTTTAAAATTCTTACCATATAAAAATTTTCCAGTTCTAGCATCCATAACATAGTGAGCAAATTCATATGCAAAAACCTCTTTGGGTATGTGCAAGCTCAAGTTAATCATAAGGATTACAAAAATTATCCTGAGAATTCTTACCAAATTGGTGCCACAATGGACAAAATAAATATTAACAGACATATTGAAACAGTAAGGTTTTACCAATATTCATCATTTGATTTTGGATTAATTTAGGTATATATTATCAACTCAATTCAATCAAATGACTATTTGAATTCAAAGCAAAAATTAAACATAATTTCGCGCAAGATAGATAGTACATGTTGTAAACTATGACAAAGTAAATAAAAGAATTATGAAAAATTCATTGACTTCTCAAAGTTCAGACTAATAGTGCAATTCGATGACGAGAAAACAAAATATGGAAAATGAAGGCTTGGTTTTAACTCAAGTAAAACCAAAAACCAAAAAGCCGTCAATGTATAAAGTCCTTCTACTAAATGATGACTTCACTCCTATGGAATTTGTGGTCCTTATATTAGAGAGGTTTTTTAATTCAGACCACCAGCAAGCAGTTTCAATCATGTTAACCATCCATCAGAAAGGTCTAGCTGTGGTTGGAGTTTATCCCCATGAAATTGCTGAAACAAAGGTAACTCAGGTCATGGATTTTTCAAGGAAAAATCAACATCCCCTTCAGTGCACAATGGAAAAGGAATAAATTGGACTATCTATTAGGTGCTAATAGATTAATGCACGCTCGAAAGAATGGATTCTTTTCAAATTTCTCAGAAAAAATATTGGTTATTGGATGTCCAGAACCTGAAGTTCTGAGCACTCTAGGCTTTAAAGACATAGTAGTATGTCATCCAGAAAAATCAGTTAACAAAAGAGCCCAAGAAATAAAATTTCAAACACTTTTGGACAAGGATGGGATTAGAAAATTCAATTTTGCAAAGTCAATTGAAACAACTTTCGTCTGGGTAACAAAAAGCCGCAGAGAGACCATGTTTAATATTGCTCTTGCCTTTCTAGCTACAAAAAAAAAAGGTAGCATTATAGTAAATGGAGAAAAAAGAGATGGTGTCGAATACGCCATTAAAGAACTTCAGAAAATTGTAACCCCCATCGCTATCATGTCAAAGTCCCATGGGAAAATAGGGATATTTCAAAGACCTCTAATGCTACCGAGAATCTTACATACATGGAAGGTAAATGGAAAATCAAAAAAAATTTCTCCAAGATATTTCAGTGCGGCTGGCGTATTCTCAGAGACAACCATTGATGAAGGTTCCCGACTGCTAGTAGAACAGTTTTCAGGATTCTTAAATGGTAATGTTATAGATCTCGGAACTGGATGGGGCTATTTATCTGCTGAAGCAATAAGGGGTAACCCAAAAATAGATTTCATTACTCTAATTGACTCTAATTTATCAGCCCTAAAATCAGCTAAACTAAATATTAGTAGTAAAAAAGCCAATTTCTTATGGCTAGATTTACAATATGAAAAATTAAAGCTCAGGAACTTTGATCATGTGATAATGAATGCTCCATTCCATGTGGGAAGAGAGGTAAATCATAATTTGTGGGTTACATTTCTGGTTACTGCCAAAAATGCTCTATCTAAAGAGGGAACCCTTTGGATGGTTTTTAATAGAGAATTACCTTATAAGAAACATTTGCCTGCCCTATTCCCAACTTATGAGTTCCTAAAACAAACAAAAAATTATAGTGTAATAAGAGCAAAAAGAACTTCGTTCAATCAGAGCTAAAACATTTCATTCTCGTAGTAAGGATATATTGATGACACAAAAGTTAGCAGGTAAAACGGCTATAATAACTGGGGCTTCTAATGGCATAGGACTTTCAATCGCTAAATTATTTTGTGAAGAAGGAGCAAATGTTGTTTTAGCAGATAGTGATGAGAAAACCTTGGAAGAAGAGGGGAATGTTCTAAAAAAAAAGGGACATAATGTTTTAACTTTCTATGGGGATCTAACAAAGAAATTGACTTTAACAAACTTGATTGCAGCAACAATCGATGAATTTGATTCCATTGATGTTTTAGTTAATGCACTCAGGCAAATCGATCTATCAGAGCCTATCAATCCAGAAAAGGATAACTTTCAAAAATTGTTTGACTTAAATTTTATGGTCACCTTGCGTTTAAGTCAGATAGCCGCTAGGAAAATGATTATTCAAAGTCCTGATCGAGAGAAAGACCAGACCATTGGATGTATAGTCAATTTAAGCTCAATAGCTGATAGGATGATATTACCCGAAAGCTTTTCTTACTCCATTTGTTCAGCTGCGGTTAACCAGCTTACAAGATCAATGGGTGTTGCACTCGCAGGTAATGGTATCCGAGTTAATGCTGTAGCAATGGGAAGTATAATAAGCACTAGCTTAAGAGAAATGATTAGGGAAGATCTAGACCTACATGAACAAGTCAAATCAGCTACACCTTTAGGTCGTATAGGCGATTCGGATGAGGCAGCCTCTGCTGTTCTTTTTCTATCATCTAATGAATCAAGATTCATAACAGGCCAAATAATTACCATAGATGGTGGCCGAACTCTCACAGAAAATATAAATGTACCTGCTTACTAAAACTCCCTACAATTTTGATACCACTCTAACTTGCTTAGGGCATTTTCCTCACTCTAGATTAGAGTCTTTTTTAAAAATCTTTTCAGCTTCAAGAAAATTGGTCTCCTTATCATTTTCCTTTTTCCCTATTTCTTTTGGACTTTCACCTGGAGGCAAAACTGTTTCTGATTCCAAAATCGTAAGTTTCTCATTTCCAGAATTTCTTAAGGGAAAAAGCTTGTTTTCGGTCCTTTTGCTATCATAACCAGCCGTCTTTTTTGTTATCTTGGTGTTTTTTTCCACGGCAGCGTCTAGCTCAAATTGCTTACACAAACCTAGAACTACGGGATCCGTAGGTACGATATTTGTTATATTCCAGTGCGTTCGACCTCTTACTGCTTCGATGGTTGGTTTCGTAGTCCCAACCAATTTTATTATCTGAGAGGCAGTAAGTTCGGGATGAAATTTGACCAACCAAGCTATAGCAGCTGGTTTGTCTTGCCTTTTTGACAGTGGCGTATATCTCGGTCCACGTCTTTTTTCTTCTCCCAGTGCAGCTGGATTTACTGCGAGCGTCAAAAAAGCACCCGGATCCTCTTCGCATCTCTTTATCTCTTCTAAAGTTAGCTGATTACTACTGACTGGATCCATGCCACGTATTCCGTTCGCCACCTCCCCATCCGCAATGCCACTCACTTCTAGTTCGTGCAAACCACAGAAATCGGATATTTGATTAAACGTAAGAGCAGTATTTTCAACCAACCAAACCGCAGTTGCTTTTCTCATTAATGGTAATGCCATTTATTCCTCTTTCATATTCATAAGCCATTTTCAGCTTATTATGCTGTACTCTAGAAAAATTTTTAATCGATAAAAATTTCCGCATGGTAGAGTTCTCTCATAGCTCAAGGAGAAAGAAAGTTCCAGTCAAATCCGAGCAAAACAGACCCAAAGCTAATTTTCTAATACCTTAAACCACCAATTTTTAAAAAGAAAATTTCCTATCTCTATT
>CACIIZ010000008.1 GCA_902586855.1 uncultured Alphaproteobacteria bacterium
TCGTTGCCGTAAACCCAATGATGTCAACCGCGTTTAAAGTGGCTCCAGCATTTACTACTACGACGTCTTGATCACTTCCTGAGGATCCACCTAAGTCTTTAACTTTATCAGTACCGGAATCTACTGTGATTATATCATTACCAGCACCACCAGTAATAATATCATCACCAACACCTCCAGTAATGGTATCAATGGCTGCACCTCCAACAATAGTATCAACGGCATCGCCACCAGAAATAATATCGGCACCATCTCCACCTGTAAGAGTATCCTGACCTGTGCCGCCCAAAATTTTGAAAGCTTTGGAACTTCCAGTTGCTAAAGACACGTCAATCGTAACATTTTGACCATCTTTAGCAGTTAAAACGGCATTATTTGCACCTGTTGAGTTATTTTTTGTGGCATTTGTGGCTGTAAACCCCAATATATCTACTGCATTTAAAGTGGCTCCAGCATTAACAACCACTACGTCATCTTCTGTACCCGAAGCACCTCCTAAATCCTTTACTTTGTCCGTACCAGAGTCAATCGTGATAATATCATTACCAGCACCACCAGTTATAATATCATTGACCGCACCGCCAGTAATTGTGTCTGCACCACTACCGCCAGTAATGGTATCAATTCCACCACCACCAGTTATCGTAAAATTTTCACTTTGGCCCGTTAAGGTTACAACTGATCCACTTGCATTTGCTAAAATTGTCTCAATGTTTTTCAGTTTGTTATTATCAGAAAAAACATTTGATCCGGCGGCAAGCTTTAATGTATCAGAACCGGTTCCACCATCTAAAGTATCACTATTCCCATCACCAGCGCTGCTAATCACGATTATATCATTACCAGTACCACCAACCAAAGTATCAGTATTGGAACTACCTGTAATTGTGTAAGCGCCCGCTGTAGAAAGGGTCATATCGATATACCCACCCGTACTTTTTGCACTTAAATTGGCTGTACCTTCATTTTTTGAAGCATTTGTAGCAACAAACTTAATGATATTTGTAGCATTTACAGTAGCTGAATTGCTTACTATGAGAATATCTTTTTCGTCAGCGGCACCAGTACCACCTAAATCATCAATTGCATCTATGCCAGAGTCTACTTTAAAAGTGTCAATACCAGAACCACCAGAAAGACTATCATTGTCATTACCGCCTGTGATAGTATCATTTCCTTGACCCCCAACCAAAATGTCCGCGCCTGCAGCACCGCTAATGATGTCATCGCCTTTACCACCAGTGAATTGATTGACTCCACCACTACCGACCAATATAAATCCACCTGAGGCAGAGCCAGACATATCAATTGTCGTATTACCTGTTGCGGAATTTATGGTGGCTGTACCTGCATTACTCGTAGCTGACGCGGCAGTATAATTCCCAACATTATTAGCCGTAGCAGAAGCTGAATTACTGACAACTAAATGGTCACCATTAATTAGATCCGTTATTGTTACAGAGCCAGCCGTCACTTTAAAGGTATCAGTTCCTCCAGCCCCTGTTAAAGAATCCGTTCCTCCTCCGCTTGTAATGATGTCGACTCCAGCCCCCCCAGTAATGATATCATTGCCAGCACCACCCGTAATAGTGAATCCTTCCAATTGACCAGTTAGAACCAGAGTTGATCCTGAAGAGTTTGTTTCTATTTTTTCAATATTTTTAACCAGATTATCATTAGCCAATGCATGGGTGCCTGTTGAAAGCTTTAAAGTATCACTACCTCCTGCTCCATCCATAGTATCGCCATCACCAGCGCCAGTAGTTTTGATTTCAATAGTATCATCTTTGCTACTACCAGTAAGACTATCTGTTTTAGCACCACCTATAAGAGTGTAGGCTCCTGTTCCTCCAACTGAACTCATATTTATTGACCCCCCTGTGGAAGCCGCTGTCAGGGTTGCAGCACCAGAATTAGAGCTGGCATTTGTAGCTGAAAAGCTTACGACACCCGTAGCATTCATTATGGCACCGCTCGAAACAATGAATACATCTAGGGTATTGATATCTGTAATGGTGTCGGTACCGCTTGTAATTTTAAACGTGTCATTTCCACCGCCTCCAGCAATAGTGTCATCGCCGTCACCACCAGTAATAATATCTTGAGAAGTATTTCCTGTAATAGTGAAGCCTTCGCTCTGGCCTGCTAGATTAATGGTTCCACCACTGCTATTTGCTTTGATTGTTTCAATATTAACTAATGAAGCGTTATTGGAAAAGGTTGTCGTTCCGGTGGCTAATTCCAAAGTATCAGTATCTGCTCCACCATCATAGGTGTCGGAAGTAGCATCGGAAGCGGTATTGATGACAAATGTATCTTTTCCGGCACCTCCATAAAAAGTATCTCCACCAGTTCCACCCGTAATTTTATATCCACCTGATGCTGCCAATCGCATGTCGATAGTTACGCCAGAATTGTCAGCACTTAAATTGGCAGTACCAGCATTGCTAGTCCCATTTGTAGCAACAAAAGCAGCAATACTGCTCGCATTCAAAATAGCTCCTGAACTAACTACGAAACTATCACCTGTCGCCAGGTCTGTCACAGCATCAGTACCAGAGATTATATGAAAAATATCTCCCGACCCTGCTCCAGTAATTATATCATTGCCAGCTCCACCCTTTATGGTATCAACTCCAGCTCCGCCCGTAATTGTGAAACCTTCAGTTTGTGCGGTAAGATCTAATGATGAAGCTGAAGCGTTCATAGCGACCGCTTCGACAAGAGTTAACTTACTATTGTTACCAAATGTGTGTGATCCAGAAGATAATATTAATTTGTCTGTTCCAGCTCCACCATTCAATGTATCATTATTTGCTTCGGCTGTAGCTACTACAGTAAAGGTATCGTCATTTCCACTTCCGGTAAGAGTATCAGATCCTGCCCCTCCAATTAAGTTGAATCCCCCCGTGCCCGTTGCATTCGCTACACTTATGGTTCCTCCAGCTGATTTGACAGTTAGATTAGCATTACTAGCATTAGCTAAATTCTTGGTACTAGTCGTTGCAGTAAATGTGGAAATGTTGCCAGCATTCACAGTACTACCTGCAGCTACTATGATGATATCTGTATTTTGCAGATCTGTGATTGTATCTGTACCACCAGTAATACTAAAGGTATCAGCTCCTGATCCACCGGTAAGCTGATCATTACCTGTTCCACCTTTAAGCGTGTCGTTACCATCATTACCTAAAAACGTTAAATTCTCAGATTGATTAGAGAAATCAGTACTAGACCCGTCTTTGTGAGCTTTAATTGTTTCAATGCCTGCCAAATTACCATCAGTTGTGATAGCATGTGAACCGCTTGACAGTTGAAGAATGTCATTGCCAGTATGACCATCTATCGTATCATTATTTGCTTCTCCAGCATTAATGATTGTTATAGTGTCATTTCCTGTACCCCCTTTTAGAGTGTCAGTGCCTGAACCACTATAAATATTATATGCCCCAGAAGAGGCTAATCGCACATCAATAGTTGCACCACCTGCTCCTGCATATAAATTTGCTGTTCCCAAATTTTCGGTATCCGAGGTAGCAACAAAAGCACTAATATTGTTGGCGGTTGCTTTAGCTCCACTGCTAACCTTTAGAATATCTGTAGTGCTTAAGTCCGCTATGGAATCTTCACCCAAATCAACGTTGAAGGTATCCGCACCCGCTCCACCAGTAAGCTCATCATTATCCGCTCCACCAGTAAGGGAGTCGTTACCCTCACCTCCAAACAGTACATCATAGGCCCCGTCAGAAGTTATAATATCATTACCCTTACCGCCACGAATAACGTCAATTCCAGTTAACCCAGTGATCGTAAACCCTTCAGTTTGAGCACTCAAATTTACACTAGAACCCGATGCATTCGCTAAAACTGTTTCAATATTGGAAAAATTAGAATCTGAGGTGAAAACATGAGATCCTGCTGACAACTGTAAAGTATCTGAACCCGCACCCCCATCTAAAACGTCTGAATTACCTTGGCCAGATGATGCAATCGTAAATGTATCAGCCTTACCAGTTCCAGTTATAGTATCAGTACCTGAACTCCCAATAAGATTAAAACCAGCACTTCCTCCTGCTGAACTCATATTAACAGTTAAGCCACCTGTCCCAAGCGTTAAATTAGCTATACCCGCATTTGTCGTGGTTCCTGCAGCTGTATAATTAGCAGAAATTGTTGCATTAGCCGTAGCTCCTGAACTAACAACCATAATATCAGTTGCAGATAAATCTGTGATTGTGTCACTACCCGCATCTATGTTGAAGGTATCTACACCACCTCCACCAGTAAGTTGATCATTGCCACCACCACCGGTAATAATGTCTACTCCAGCACCACCGGTAATAATGTCTACCCCAGCACCACCCGTTATCGTAAACCCTTCAGTCTGAGCACTCAAATTTACACTAGAACCCGATGCATTCGCTAAAACTGTTTCAATATTGGAAAAATTAGAATCTGAGGTGAAAACATGAGATCCTGCTGACAACTGTAAAGTATCTGAACCCGCACCCCCATCTAAAACATCAGAATTACCCTGTCCTGAAGATGCGATGCTAAAGGTATCCGCATTTCCAGTCCCCGTTAAAGTATCGGCCCCTGAACCACCAGTAAGATTAAATCCACCACTCCCACCGACCAAACTCATATCTATTGTAACACCGCCAGAACCCGCCGTAAAATTGGCTGTTCCTGCATTACTGGAAGCTCCTGTAGCCGAGTAATTCGCAGAAATTGTACCAGTGACAGTAGCACCACTGCTAATAACCAAAATATCACCTGCTGACAAATCTGTGATTGTGTCGGCACCCGCATCTATGTTGAAGGTATCCGCTCCAGCAGCACCCGTTAGTGTATCATTACCTGCTCCACCAGTTATAGTATCAACACTCGCACCACCCACGATAATATCTTGACCAGAACCGCCTGTAATTATGTTAGCTCCCGCACCACCCGTAATGGTGAAACCTTCGGTTTGGCCACTTAAGTTAACATTAGAACCAGAAGCATTCGTTGAAACTGTTTCAATATTCTTAAAGTTTGCATCAGATGAGAAAACATGAGAACCTGATGACAATCTAAGGGTATCATTCCCTCCCAATCCGTCTACTATATCAGAGTTACCCTCACCTGATTCTTCAATGGTAAAAATATCGTCTCCCGTGCTTCCCGTCAGAGTATCATTTCCAATGCCACCAATGATGACATAACCCCCAGCAGCGGACTGGCTCATATTGATGGTTCCACCGGATTGATCCGCTGTAAGGGTAGCAACACCTAAATTGCTTGTCCCAGTATTCGCAACATACGAAACTAAGGGGTCAGTCGTTACAGTTCCTGTTGCCTTTACAACAAGAGTATCTCCAGTATTTAAATCTAAAATTTTTATAGATCCTGCCAGAATTACGAAGGTATCATTACCACCGTCACCCCGAGCAGTCTTAGTACCTGATCCCAAACTAAGATAATCATTATTACTAGTTCCGACTATATTTTCATTTGGATTAGACCCACCACCGCCACCGCCGCCACCGCCACCGCCACCAGAGGAGCCAGAGGCAATCGCGACTGTTTTCGTGTCAACGGCAGCATCAATACTACTATCCTGTTGAAAATCAACGGAACTTGACCCCGTACCAGCTAACTCATTCTGAGCTGCGGTTAATACCTGGGATGATAACTGGGTGTTTAGACTAAAAATTGCTTTTGATCTATCATCAGTCAAATTTGCTGCTGACTCTATCTTTTCATTCACATTTTCTGCAGCTACAAAACTTTTATCTAGAACTGTTTCGAATGCCTGTGTCGAAGTCACCTCAGAGGACAACTCCACTTTTGCATCTTTCTTGATTTCGGTAAGCACCGTTGCATCGGATAAACTTATTGAATCCGATGAATTGCCATCATTCATTTCTTCTATTACAGCAGAGGTAACAACGGACAAAGCTTTATCATAAGCCGAGCTTTGGCTAGCACCTGCACCTTCTGCTGCAGAAGAAATAGAAGTAACAGTGGAAATAATTTGAGAAGCAACCTTCTCGGCGGTCAAGGCGAGATTAGCATCAACTCCTGGATCAAAGGGATTAAAATTCTGCAGGTCGACCCCAGGCAAACCAAGAGCTGTAGCAACGTCTGCAGCACTAGCCGAAGGCGTTGTTTCACGAATTTCAGTCAAAATGGTAGTAGCTGGAGTAATTACGGTAGATCCAGCGGGTGCCTTAAGCTTCACCCCCGTCACGGCCTCTCCGGTGAAAGTGTCTATGGTTTGTGAATCTGAAATAGAAACAAAGTTTGCATTAGGTTGTGCAGAAACCAAACTGAAACTCCCATCTGCCGCTGTTCGGGTTGATGGTTCTCCAGCAGTTAGTAAACCATCATTATTATAGTCAGCGAATACTAAAGCATTTTGCAGCGGTCCCTTGATCACTGTACCAGTGATTGTATTTCCAGTATTTGTTTGCCCTACAGTGGACGAGGAAGATCCACCGCCGCCGCCGCCACAGCTTGCAAGCGCCAGCAATGCACTAGACAATATAAACGATTCCCTAACTTTACGGGATCTCGCCACGGTCATAGCATGTCTGCTGGTTGAAATCTTTAATCTATTAAGAACACTCATATTTTATGATACTTTCGACATGGCTCACTAGAGTTATATACTGATGGAAAGTCGTGAGTCACAATCGTTTCACCTCCATAAATTTAAAATTATAAATTGAAAGGACATTGAACCTACCCAGGGCCAAAAATAAATATGAAACAAGGTTCTATTGCAGGATACTAAAAAGCGCGCCATCTAAAGCCTTATGGATTCGTAATTACATTTCACAAAATGGTTAACGACATGCACAAAGAAGATTTTAGTTCTTTAATACCAAAAGTTTTGTTTAACTGGCGTCATTGATTCCATAAATGAGGCCATCTGCAAAGACTGTAAAGGTCGGGATCCACTGCTAGATTTTTCTAGGAATGTTACCAACTAAGACCTAAGACTCCTTACCAATAATTTGGCAAAATTCTATCCATTCTCTCTTTCCCATTGCAGAATTCTCCTGAGTAACATTCTCCCCACGCAGGACTCGTCTCAAAGCTAAGACCCCAGAAGCCGATAGATGTTGGTTTCCTAACTGATACTCTTCAAACGCCCCGTAGGCTAAAGGAACCCAAGATTTTGTAATTTGACAAATCTTTTCGGCGTAAACTCTAATTTCGTATTGAGCATGCTTATCATTCCTAAGTCGCAAAAAATTAAATAAATTGTGGAGATCTGTTTTCCAGTACCATTGTGTATATATGTTCATAGGTAAATTCATTCTAGCCAGTTCTCTCGCAAGACCTTTCTTATTATTTTGAGACAACATCTCTTCATAATTATCATAACATCTAATACTATCGTTCTTCAAAGTCTCAATGACTTTGCTTGCTTCTTCTTCTTCAAGAATTTCGCCACGACCTTGATTGTTGACACTTGACTGAGACGCCAAATTTTGAGGCTCAGGGATGTAAAATTCTTTATCTAAAATTGAGTACCTAGCAGAATATTCATTTACATTAGCTGTTCTATGTCTAATCCATTGTCGAGCCACAAATACTGGTAGTTTTATATGAAATTTAATCTCGCACATTTCAAAGGGAGTGGAATGCCAATGTCTCATCAAATAACGGATCAGCCCTTTGTCATCCCTTGACTTTTTCGTGCCCTCTCCATAGGAAACTCTTGCAGCTTGAACAATTGATGCATCATTTCCCATATAATCAATCACTCTAATGAAACCGTGATCAAGGATTTCGTGCACAAGAAACAGCGTCTCTTCCATCCCCGGTGAAATAGCACGTTTACTCGGTAAACTATTACTTCTCTGATTTTTGATTTCTTCTTTTTGTTCGTCTGTTAAACTCATGATTATTTCCAACTAAAAGGGATTCGTTTCATTTTCATAAATTGTTTTATAAACTGAGGAACACACAATATGAAGGTTAAATATCTACATACTATGGTTAGGGTAAAGGATATAGAAGTGTCAAAAAACTTTTATTGCAACTTGCTTGGATTAAAGGAAATTCGACGGAATGAAAACGAAAAAGGGCAGTTCACTCTTATATTTCTGGCAGCTCCTAATCAAGAGGAAGTAGCCATTGAACTTACTTACAACTGGAATTCAGATGAAATTTATACTGGTGGAAGAAATTTTGGACATTTAGCATTTGAGGTCGACGATATATACACCATCTGTGATAGAATTAAGGATGCGGGGGTGCCAATTAATAGACCTCCCCGAGACGGTCGCATGGCGTTTATACGATCACCAGATGATATTTCAATTGAATTACTCCAAAAAGGAGCTCCCTTACAAATAAAGGAACCCTGGAAATCTATGGAAAATCATGGATACTGGTAGGTATTGAAAAATGAGAATGAATGTTGCATAATCAGGAGGTTCACTTGTGGACTATGGTGATAAACGCGCATGTAATAAGCGGATCGGACCCGGGGGCGGTACCCGGCGGCTCCACCAGAGTGATTGAGGGGCCGAAATAGGATCGACGGACGTCTAAAGATGATTGCTTTCACTCGGCGGGATGGCCACCGATATCGGCGCAAAAATGTAATTGCAAATGACAATTATGCTCCAGTTGCGGTTGCTGCATAAGCGGTAATCTACTGGAAATTAAGCCCAATTTTCTAGCAAAAATTGGCGGGGTTCGTAGGCACCTGGCAACAGAAGCCTACACTGTACAAATTGACATTGGTTTAATGATAAAATCTTTCTAGTTCCTCAAAAATGTGTTAACTAAATAGCATAGGGATATTAGGTTCATCATGACATTTAAAATCGATTATGAAAAACGAATTCAAAGTGCTTTAAGAATTTCCATACGACAAATATTGCAAGATGTAGCAAAGAATGGCTTACCAGGTAATCATCATTTTTATATATCCTTTAAGTCCCAATTTCCTGGGGTCGAAATGTCCAAATGGCTATATGAATCATACCCAGAGGAAATGACAATAGTGATTCAAAATTGGTTTGAAGGCTTAATAGTTAATAAGGAAGAATTCTCTATTATACTTAACTTTAATAATTCTCCCGAAAAAATGACCATACCATTCCAGTCAATATTGAACTTCTCAGACCCTTCCGTTAACTTTTCTTTACAATTTGAAGCGGCAGGTGACGAAAAATCAACCTCTGTTCCAGAAATAAATATCGAAACTCACCAAAATAATGAGGAGTCACCTAAGAAGCAAAATCCAAAAAGTGGAGAAGACGAGAAGAATGAGGATAAAAGCGCGCATACAAAGGCTTTAAAGAAAACTGGGAACGTAATTGATTTTGAGAGCTTTAAGAAAATCTGATTTATTTCTATTAAATCTTAGTGAAAACTTATGAACATGTTTAGAATTGAAAATGATAGTTTTGGTGAGATAAAAGTACCTGGTGACAAATATTGGGGGGCGCAAACGCAAAGATCTATAATGAACTTTCCAATTGGCTGGGAGAAACAGCCGGTTGCCATGATCAAGGCTCTTGGCATAGTAAAAGCGGCGTCAGCAAAAGTAAATATTAGCCAAGGACGTTTAGAAAAAAAATTGGGGAACGCCATTGTTAAAGCTTCATTACAGGTTGTAAGAGGCGAATTTAATGATCATTTCCCCCTGGTGGTATGGCAAACAGGTTCAGGAACACAATCGAACATGAATGCAAATGAAGTCATTGCTAACCGTGCAATAGAAATTTTAGGCGGGCAGATGGGTTCAAAATCGCCCATCCACCCTAATGACCATGTCAACCTTTCCCAGAGCTCGAATGATACATTCCCAACCGCAATGCATATTGCTACAGCCCAAACTGCAATGGATTTAACACTCCCTGCCCTAGATAAGCTTCTTAGTAATCTACAATACAAGGCAAAAATGTTCTCTGATATCATAAAGATTGGACGAACCCACACCCAAGATGCAACTCCTCTAACCCTCGGACAAGAATTTAGCGGCTATGCCTACCAAGTAGAAAATGGTATAAAGAGAATGCAGAATTCCCTTAAGGACATTTTTTTCCTTGCCCAGGGAGGAACGGCAGTAGGCACAGGTATAAACACAAAGGCAGGTTTTGCGGACATGGTGGCTGCTGAGATTTCCCAAATAAGCGGTTTACCTTTCCTATCAGCTCCTAATAAATTTGAAGCTTTGGCTACCCATGATGCTTTGGTGCACTTTTCAGGAGTTCTAAAAACAATAGCTGCAAGTATTTTTAAAGTAGCAAATGATATAAGATTTCTGGCGTCAGGACCCCGATGTGGTCTCGGGGAACTCAACCTTCCAGAAAATGAGCCTGGAAGTTCAATAATGCCTGGGAAAGTTAACCCTACTCAAATCGAGGCACTTACAATGGTCTGCGCTCAGGTTATGGGAAATGACACAGCAGTTGGCATTGCCGGAAGCCAAGGTCATTTTGAATTAAATGTTTACAAACCTATGATTGCCTATAATATCCTCCAATCCCTACAACTCTTAGCAGATTCCGTAAATAGTTTTACTGATAGATGCTTGAAAGGATTAACACCAAATAAAAATCAGATTTCAAATTTAATGTGGGGTAGTTTAATGTTGGTTACTGCACTCGCACCTAAAATTGGTTATGATCAGGCAGCTAAAATTGCTAAAGAAGCCCATAAGAATGGAACAACGCTTGAAGAAGAATCCATCAAGTCAGGTCTAATAGACAAAAAAACCTTTGCAGAAATAGTGAAGCCAGAAACTATGATAAAGCCGAGTAGCTGATAAATTTATATTAAGACCTATAATATCTCATCCCTCATAAAGCTCCCCACATTTTCTCGTATTTTGAAAATAATTCTGACCTTAAAGTATAAGCTTTAATAATTGTTTTTTCTTTTATAGGACCAAAACCTCTAACAGTTGAGGGATTCTTAGCTATTTCTGTAAGAACTTCCTGGCTGTTATGATTAAAGTTACTAAAAATAAAAAGTAAATCTTTCTCATAATCGTTGATCAGCTTTTTCTCCAATCTTCGCTCTTTTGACATGCCAAACAAGTCAAACTTGGAGTCACGTAAAGGCCTTAGAAAAGTTAAAAGTTTGAAAAGGATCAGTATCCATTCACCAAAAGCATATTTCTTTGGCCTTCCGTTTTGTTTTATAAAACTCAAAAGTGGGGGAGATAAATGAAACTTTAGCCTCTTATAACGAGAAAATGTCGTTTTTAAGGAGCTTCTCAAATATCGTAAATGGAGCCTTGCAACTTCATACTCATCTTTACGATATAGAACATTGAAGTACGCAACCATTACGGCTTTACCTAATTCTTCATCTAAGCTGAAAGCCTTGCTAACTTTTTCTTCATATTTCTTACAAAGCACATTTCCACCATAATCGCGGAGCCTATTAGACCTGGTCAAAAAATCTCCTCTAGATACAAGGCTTGTAATAGATTTGTCCTCCAAAAATTTATCACTTCGTTCTTTTTCACGATCTGTATGATCGGTCAGGAATATGCGTCTTCCAATGTTAAAGGCTCTGATATTTTCGTCTGCGCTTGCCTTATTTTTTCCAAAGGCTACTTCTAATGCTGTGGATTTCAATGGGATCAAACTAGCCTGGAAGGCAAAGCCAAGGAGAACAATATTTGAAAAGATAGAATTTCCTAAGTGAGATTTGGAAAGGTTTGTTGAATCTATAAACCAGGCACAGTCTCTTTTGGTTTTAGAAATGATGGATAATTTCATAGAGTCAGTATTGAACTTTAGATCTGGGTTCCTTGTAAAATCCGCTGTTATTAATTCATTCAGATTACAAACCACCCTGGTCCTATCATTTTTTGCCAGATCCAAAGCTTTTTGGGATGCCGTAACGAGCAAATCTCCCCCTAAGATTAGATCAGCTTGACCATCAGCAACCCTGATAGCAGCAATATCCCCCCTATCTTTGGAAATCTTGCAATGCACATGGACTTCACCTCCTTTTTGCGCCAATCCTGCCATGTCCATTATGCCAACATATTTATTTTCTGCCTTTGCAGCTAATGCCAGGATTGTCCCCACTGTTACAACGCCAGTCCCACCAATTCCCGTAATAACGATATTATAAGGTTCTCCATCAAGATTTACTGGTGAGGGTTCAGGAAGAGACATAAAGTCTTCAGACCCATTTTCTGAAGTACTTAAACTCCCCCCTTCAACTGTAATAAAACTTGGGCAAAAACCGTTCACACAGGAAAAATCTTTATTACAACTGGACTGATCGATAGACCTTTTTTTTCCAAGGTTGGTTTCGAGAGGTAAAATTGCAACACAGTTAGATTGAATGCCACAGTCTCCACATCCCTCACAAACTTCTGGATTAATGAAAAGTCTATCATTAGGTTCAGGTAGGATTCCTCTTTTTCGCCTTCGTCTCTTCTCTGCAGCACAAGTCTGAATATAAACTATAGCCGTAACCCCTTTAATTTTTTCAAGACGGCTCTGAACTTTTAGTAACTGATCTCTTGGTTTAATTTCGACTAACTTTTTATAAGCAATCAGATCTAACTCCTCTTTAGGATCATATATACCAATCACTTCCTTGACACCAAATGCTTGTAGTTCTCTAATTATCCTTAGAGGATCTAATGCTCCATCATTTCTCTGTCCACCAGTCATAGCCACAGCGTCATTAAATAATATCTTATAAGTTATATTCACGTCAGCAGCTACCGCTGCTCGAATTGCCATCAATCCAGAATGATTATAAGTTCCATCACCTATATTTTGGAAAATATGGGCTCGGTTTGAGAAGGCAGCCTCTCCTATCCAATTTGCACCTTCTCCTCCCATGTGCGTGTATCCCTCCGTAGCCCTATCCATCCATTGCACCATATAGTGGCACCCTATTCCAGCATAAGCTCTGGATCCTGACGGTATAATTGTAGAACTATTATGAGGACACCCAGCACAAAAATATGGCTGCCTCGGTTGGTATAAAGAATTCTTTAAAGTATTTCTAGAAGGATCCAATTCACTCATTTTTTTGGTCATAGAATCAGATCCAATTGAATGCTTTATAAGAGAGGCTATCCCTTTTGCTATCTGTACCGGATTCAATGAAAATGATGTCTGAAATAGCAATGAGCCATTTTGATCATATTCTCCTATTACCTTGGCATGATTTGTGGTGTTAAATAAAATATTCTTTACCTGTCCTTCCAACAACTTTCTTTTTTCCTCTATCACCAAGATCACATCTAGCTCTTTTGCCCAGCCTCGCAAATTACTCTCTTCTACGGGCCAAACAACACCAACCTTGTAACAAGTTATACCTAAAGCCTCACACTTTTTTGCATCCAACCCGAGTAAATCCAAAGCACTTAATAAATCTAACCAATTTTTTCCTGCAGACAGAATTCCAATTCTAGCACTTTTCTGTTTAAAAAATATTTTATCAATCTTGTTTTCTCTTACAAAAAGCTTGACTGCAGGAACCTTTAGATTATGAAGCCTTTCTTCTTGTTGCAAAGGGGTGTCGCCCAATCGAATACTTAAGTCCCCAGAAGTTCCCATCCCAAATGCATTATTAATTCTTATTCGTTGGGGACTTTTATCCACAATTTCTTTAATTTCAACGGTGTCCTTTATACACTTTAGGCCTGCCCACACGCCCGCATAACGACTTAAAGACCAGCCCAAGATTGCATAATCGATAATTTCTTGAACACCTGATGGAGAGAAAATAGGTATCATGGCATCGATGAGACCATAATCTGATTGGTGCAGAGTGGTGGAACTCTCCCCAGTATGGTCATCTCCCATGGCCATCACTACTCCACCAATAGGACTAGTTCCAGCTAGATTAGCATGCCTAAGTACATCCCCAGACCTATCAACTCCAGGACCTTTCCCGTACCACAAACCAAAAACTCCTGCATGGGATCCTTCACCATGCAAATTACTCTGTTGAGTTCCCCATAGCGCTGTTGCTGCCAAATCTTCATTTAATGCTTCTTGGAACAGAATGGCATTCTGTCCCAATGTTACCTTAGCTTTTGTAAATTCCTGATCAACCGCACCTAACGGAGACCCTCTGTAGCCAGTTACATAACCGGCAGTATCCAAGCCTAGTTGTTTGTCCCGTTGTCTCTGAATGACACAGGCAGTAACAAGAGCTTGGGTTCCGGACAGCAAAGCCTCATCCACGCCATTACTATCTGATCTTTTTTCAATCACTCGTTTTGTAGCCGTCTACTAAGGTTCAAAATATTAAATCGCAATATAGTTTAATTATCCTAAAAGATACACTATACTTTTTTTTTTGCGAACATAGTCCAAGTTAATTCTACTGCAATTGTTTTTCTAATAAAGTAATTTTTAATAAGCAACCGTTACTGATGCACGAGATAACATATGTGGTCAACCAAATTTCAGGACATGTGGGAAGACCTTGTCGTAGCCGTTTCTCTATTGACCAGAATACCCGTCTCTAAATATCGAAATGCAAAAACACTTCCCAACCTGACAAAAGCGCAATGGGCTTTCCCATTAGTTGGAGCTTTTGTGGGTCTCATCACTATTTTCGTCGCAAGCTCATTTCACACCATAGGATTGAATGATACGGCATCGGCTGTGATTGGTATCATGGTCAGCATTTTAATAGTTGGCTCTTTTTATGAATATGGATTAAGCAAATGCTTAGGTGAGCGCTGGGAAGGGCTAGAAAAGAAACAAAGAATTGAAAAAACAAAATATAGTAGCTTAGATACTTCCAATGTTTTGTGGTTAATTATTTTAACTTTACTTAAAGTCTCCTTGATAGAAGATCTTTTAAACATATCTGGTTGCTTTCTTTTTGTAATGGGTTCTTTTGCTTTAGGTCGGACCTCTATGGTAGTAGTCAGAAGAATTTCGTTAGTATCCTCTAATGCAGAAGCATCAATATTAGTTGGAAAGGCTTCATTATCCCACACTCTTTTAGCTATATTGCTCGGAGGAATCTGGATAGCCCCCATGGGTATCCTATTATGCATCACAGCTATATGTGTTATGCTAATCTCATCTTTTAGTATTCGACTAGTAGCAATCAACCAAACTGGTGGTATTTCTGTAGGAGTGCTCGCAATATCTGCACAATTTGTAGAAGTATCTACTCTACTCATTATTAATTTGTGGTTTTGAAAAAATTTGTTGTAAAATTTATTTTTTTTTGGCAGGAAACAAGGCTTAAAATGTTAAATCAAAAAGAGAGAATATAAATCTTTTTCCTGTCCCAAATCTGAAAATATTTAAAGAGTGCCGTACTTTAATTTATTTTGAATGAGGAATGCAACCTATGTGTATAATCCCATGAAAAAAGAAAATACAGCAGAAATAGCCTGCAAATGTACTCGATGTAGAATTGTCTTAAATTGTGTCACCCCGAGCCTTAGCCTGCTCTGCACATGCGAAGATTGCAGAAATGCTCTAGAATGGGGATTCATTAATGGGGGAGCCGCACCTAATATTATACCTGAACTTTTCTATGTCCGTTCGGATATTAAAACCTTTCAAGGTCTGGAATTCATGAAACCTATTCAAATCCGCGATAACGCTCGCTCAACCAGAGTTTATTGTATAAAATGTTTTTCTATATTAGGAGTAGATCATCCAGGATACAAAAATAATGTTTTCATGTTTTTCAAAGGTCATTGCTCAACCACCTGTGATTTATCAATTAAACCAAGTGCAGCAATTCATCTAAAAGATTTTCCTGGAGATAGAATCCTTGAACTACCCAAAAACATAAAACAAATTTGGTCATTCACATCTGACGAAGTAATTAAGTTTAGGTCTATCCCGAATGTAGCAAAAACTCTTAGAGATCCCATCCAGCCGGCAGAGGGTATTACGTTTCAAGAAATAATACAAAGAATGCCAGAAATTGAAGTACTCAAACCGGCTACAAAATAAGCTTATTAAGTTCCCTTTTAGTAAATTTTAAAGAAGACCTCCCCAGAAGAAGGGAAAAATAAAATTTTAACAGATATAAAACATAGCTTTATTCTTCTTATTTAATTCTGAGAAGACATTGATAGTTAGAAAAAAGCAATTAAATTGCTGATGCAAACTACCATCACCTTATTCTGATGAAGAAGATTCAAAGACTTTAGTCTTAGTAATGCCCTTTCACATTTTTTTGGGTTGGCTCTGGAGCAGCTCCTAACTATAGTTTACGAATGGCAATTAAACTTACCGTGAAAGAACTCCAGGATTTGCACTTCACATCAGTCGAGAAGTTCTTCAAATCTTGGGCATCCAAAAGGAAAAACCAGATATTCCTTAGCGAATTATCCAACAAGACTGGTGACGTCATTAGAGTTGTCCTAAAGTGTTTTGAGGATGGGAGAAATCCTCTTATCGCCAATGGGAGCAAAATTAGAGACCAAAACAGAAAGTGGCATGAAGCCGATAAGATCATTAAGCGTTGGAATAAAAAATGTCAGTTTGATGTGATTCAGTTCATTCTAAACTATGAGCAGGAACACGACCATAAGGGATTTCATCAAGTCAACGATCCAATTCTAACCTTAAACGCTTATGCCTCGATTATAGCCTCCTATATCGTCAAAGATTATCTAGACGAACATATTATTGGTACATAACTTAAGTCAGTGCTTAGCCAAAGATTCCTATGGAATTTATAGTACAAAATAATACCAAAATATGTTCGCTTCAGGAGGAAAAAGGTGAACCCTAACACAGATTTATTTATTTCTCTCTATTTATTGTCCATTTGAGATTTAGTGAATAAGATAAGATCCCGAGAACCCTGGTTATCCACCCATCTCTTCCTTAGGAACGTAGCATATATAGCCTTATAATTAGTAGATAAAGAATAGACATTCGTCTTGCTATTACACAATCTACTCGACTAGAAAGACGACCTTTTGGGCTTCTAAATCGACACAAGAATCAGTTCTAAGTTTTGCTATCTCCCTATCTTGAATGGCTTGTTGAAACGCCTCCATTGAGGGTGCTTCTATAACCTGACATATTTTTTTCACTATCCTTCGGATGACCATAGGCTAAGACTTTCATACCATATTGCTATCTCTTGTCTTCTACACTTAAGAAAAGCTTTTTCCATTTTTTGTAGCCCCCTTTTATTTCAGCATTCATTATGAATTTCATTATTATCTCCTTGGATGACTAGTAGTAAACTTCAATTCTATGACCTCATCCCACTGTATTTCATGATTTCCTAACGCCTCATGTGTTACCTTACGTAACTTCTGATCTGTCGGCGGGACAATGACTTACGAACGGCATGTCATTTTCACAATTGCCCTAACGTAAGGCTTGAGAATTGCAAAAAGTTTTGGTTTATCTAGGGGTATTCTTTGCAAGAAGATTTGCCAAGGTTGAGATATTCGAAATGAATGAGCAAGGAGAATTTCATGGGAATAATTGTTAAGGGTGAATTTACTATCACTAAAGGGTTCCAAACTTAGAAAGATATGGTTTTCGCCCAGGATCCAAAATTGAAGGAGCATGGAATACAATTTCTTTTTGCAGGGACTCAGAGAGATGACCCCACAAAACATCACATAGTCATGAAGTTTCCAAACATAGAAGAAGTCCAGGCTTTCCGTGAAGATAAAGAGCTAACCGAAGCCCGAAGAGAAGCAGGTGCCGTCATAGAGAGCGGTGTGATGACTCCAATTTCAAATGAGTATTTAACTAATTATCCTCATGCGCATACAAAACTTTGAAGGAATGACAACTAATTTGAATTATAAAATTGCAACTAACGAATTAAATAGCTTTGTTCATACGGTGGACGATACGTCCTCTTTGTCGATCTTTATGAAGCCAATTTATCCAGCTGTGATATGGAACAGAGCTATTTCAGCAAAAATACAAAGCTGGTTCGATAAAATCGATCCAAACCTGATGCCGAATTTTAGAGAGATATTGCACAAGGATGAATTTAAAGTAACAATAGAACAAGTTTTTGAAAAGTCTCTTCTACCCCAAGAAGAGGAGATCAAATGGCTGATGAAAGATATAATCAATTTGGCAAATGTATTTTCGGACTTAATGAAAGTAAAGTTTGTAAGGTTGCGATTTGATACCGTATCAACAAATTCTTGTCGAAAGTTCCATGTTGACGCTGTTACAGGCAGATTGATATGTACCTACCGTGGCACGGGGACTCAATATGGAATTTCTCTAGATCATGACGATCCGGAAGAGATTTATGCTACTCCCACAGGTTCACCAATTCTTCTTCGCGGTACACTTTGGTCAGAAAACCCTTGCCTAGGAATACTACACCGGTCTCCCCCGATTGAGGGGTCAGAGGAAACACGATTTGTTCTCGTTATTGACCCAATAGTTGATCCAGAAAATGAAATATGAAAGCTAATCTTGGCCAGACAAGTCTGCCTATAAAAAGGAGATCTGGCAGTCCAATGTCTGAGTTTGACAGGTTACCTAAATTTTTACGGGAATGGTTAAATGAGGCTATTCTACCGTGGTCACCAGTTTCTGTTAGGAGAGTTTGGCTTAAATCACTCAAAAAAGGTTTAAGTAATCAAGATGTCCTTGTATCACTACGAAAATCCGAGCGACAAGCACTCAAAAAAGAGAAAAGTAACTATTTTTAAATACTTTTGAAGTATTTCTAATATAAACTGTTTAGAAGTTAAGGTTTTACCAAGTGTATCGTAAATATTTTGAACTCTTTTGTCGCACTAGAACTAATTTTGAGAGTCTCTTCATAGCCACCATTTGCATCCATTTTTTAATCTTCTTAACTCTTGTTCTTATGAAATTAGTTTTGGATAGACGACATCTACTTTTAGTTTAGGATTCTTCTCTCAAGCTTTTAAAAACTTAGTTTTTAATTCCAGAGGCAATTATCCTTGCTTAATCTTTGCCAATACTTATCAATTTCATCATTATACTCGATAGCTATAATTTCTTTTTCATGTCTTTTCACATATGTTTCAATATCTTCAGACTTAAGGTTTTTTTGCTCTTTTGATCACTGTGCCGCGTGCACCTTAGCAGGTATCTTAACTGAGCTTTAGAATTCATTGCAGATTTATTAGCAGGCTCTAGCCCAAGATGTTTCTTTACTGCTACTATCCCTTAATAGATCCAATCCAAAAATTAGTGGAAGTCCAAGAACCATTAATCAAAATATAGAGCCTTATGATTCCATTCTATAATTTTTTTTGATCCAAATGGGGGAAGCTACAATTATGTTCATATAAGATTACCCTTTAACATTTTTGGGTTATTTTGGGATTGCTAAAGAACACCAAAGAATTTATTATAATTTTCCCTCTACATTTAAACTTTGAGTTATTCATTCTGGGAGCCAAAAATTTGGACAGTTGCAGAGGATACTAGCAAGTTAAAAGGGAATGTCTGACGTCTATTTCACGAATAACGGTAAGAACTTTTTAAAGTGAAGATCACACAAATTTGTTCTTAATGGCAGTTTAAAATGTAATTACTTAATAGAAAAGTGAGTCTGGTTTAAAATTTAGTGCAAATATTGTTCAAAACTCAGACCAGAAAAATCAAATCACAAGCACTTGAAAATATGATGATGAAAAGCGTATGAAAGAAGTCAGGGGTTAATTGTCAGAACATAATGGCATGCCAACTTCTTTATCCCAAAAGAAGTTGTCTATTATGGAGATGTGAAATTAGATACAACCAAACTATAAAATCTTAGGTGTAAAGGTGTACTTTGGATTATAGAAAAGAAGATATAAAACACTACTTTAAGGATTGGGTGAAAGCATTTGGAAGTCACCATATAGAGATTATTAAGTTCCTCAAAGAGGATAAAGACATCTCTATTACGAATACCAAAGATAACGCATGGATTGATACTTATGACATCGTGCATCAGGAAGCATTTCCAATCAACAAACGAATTATAGAGAGCCCTGAAGCTGCAAAAGCATTCCTTGGGAATGAAACAGAAAAAGTTAGAGAGTTTGTTAAAGAATTTGAAAAGGAGCGCTATGGTGATCTTGAAGATGATAACATATGGAAAATCAATGAGACTAACATCCTTGATGATGTTGAATTAGTGAACAAGTACTTTTTCATTATAGGAGAAGATATAGTCCAAGACTGGATGGAAGATCCAATCAACTATTAGAAGAAGGTGAGCGAGTAGGATTACAAAGACTGCATTGAATAAAGACCCCATCTTTTATAGAAAAGATGGGAAAGAATTCTATGATGGAACATATAATTTTCTAAGAGAATGTGGCTTCACTTGAATTAGAATATGATTTCTTGACGAACTAATTAAATCAGATTTAGAAAGATTAATGACCTTATTTTAATCGCCTTATGCTCCTTAGTTCTTGGAATATTGGGGGTAAAAAGTGGGAGTAATCATAGCAAACATACCTTCAACTCCATTTATTTATTGGACTCGAAAGATATGGTGGAGGGGATAGGATTCGAACCTATGTAGGGTTGCCCCGACGGAGTTACAGTCCGTTGCATTTGACCGCTCTGCCACCCCTCCTGCTCAACCCAGCAAAATATCACCTAACGTGAAGATCCTAAATGGATTGAATAAGCCCCTATGCTTGTAATTTTTTATACAATTAATTCAAGTATTTTTTTGACTTTTCTGTGAAGGTTAGGGAAAATAAGGTTCCCATCAGTGAGGATCTACCTTGAAAAGGATATTTTTTACGTTCACGATACTTTTGTCTGCCTGTTGCCAGGTGGCACAGGCAGAGACATGCAAGTGGTGGTTCCAAAGGTATGGCTGGGAAAAATTCTCAGTAACCGAAGTTGAAGTGTGCTTAAAAAATGGTTCTCCAGTGGAGGCAGATGTGCCTGGGGGAGAAGGGCCTTTACATATCGCCGCGGAGGTTAATAACGATCCTGAGGTCTTACTCAGACTTATTAGAGCTGGAGCCGAAATAAATGGGACAACTAAAAAAGGTTGGACACCTCTGCATAGTGCTGCGCGGTTTAATCCTAATCCAGAAATTCTTTTAACATTGATCGATGCTGGAGCAGATATGAATGCCAGAACCAATAGTGGAAAGTCTTTCATCTTTTGGATGGAGCGAAACGCAAAATTGAAAGAAACACTTGGTTACTTGAAATTATTAAATTTATATTCCCAGAATAATTAAAAATAAATACTAAACAAAATGCATTTTGGCACGTTTAATGAAATAGCATTATTAGTTTCATATTAATGTACCCATCAAGAACTTAAGCCAAGCAAAATTGTGCTTGGCTTTTTTTGTGTTTTAAAGTGTATTAAGATACTTAATTCATAGTATTCACGTTAACTTCTATCATAATGGAACAGCAAAGTTGAAACCGAATACGTCAAAGCAACTGAGCTATAGGAAAAAGCATCGTCAAAAAGCTGACAGAATTTGGATTTTTGGCTTTCACGCTGTTGAAGCAGCACTAAATAATAACAATAGAAAACTTTTCCGCCTGCTAGCCACAAAAAATTCCTTCGACAAGCTCCAAAGCAATAATAATCTTACCGATCTACCCACAACTATAGCTAAACCACAAGAATTTCAAAAGTACCTAGCACAAAACAGTGTTCACCAAGGATTAGCTTTAGAAGCTAGCCCCCTTGATTGGGGTTCTCTTAATGAAGTAGGTCTTGAAAATACCAATAATAATGTTGTCATCATACTTGACAGAGTTAAAGACCCTCAAAATGTAGGGGCGATAATCAGAAGTACAGAAGTTCTAGGTGGAAGTGCTGTCATAGGTTCTACCCATCATTGTGCTCCAGAAACAGGAGCGCTAGTCAAGGCTGCGTCTGGAGCATATGAAAGAACCCCATACATTACCGTACCTAATATCTCTAGGGCCATTGAATTATTGGTAGAGAAGGAATTTAAGATCATTGGTCTGGATCATTCAGGAGATGAAAAATTGGTTGATTTACTGAAAAGTTTGAAAAAAAGGCGAATAGCGTTTATTCTTGGTTCAGAGGGATCCGGGTTAAGAGATCTCACAAAGAAAAAATGTGACCACTTAGTTCAAATTAGTGCAAATAGTACTTTGAGTGTATTAAATGTATCGAATGCAGCAGCTGTTACCTTATTCGCAGCCAAGGAATTCTTATGATAAAGACTAAAAGTGATAAAGAACTCAGACAAATTTTCAAAACCTTAAGAACTATGGTCATGATAGGAGTTTCTGCAAGCCCATTGCGGGCTTCATTCTTTGTTGCTCGATACTTTGTACTACGAGGTATAAGGGTTATACCCATTAATCCTAATTATCAGGGTAATAAATTGTGGGGAGAGACCGTATTGGGAAAAATCAGTGAGATAGATCCAGACTCTCGCATAGACATGGTAGATATTTTTCGTCCATCGGACGAACTACCTGTAATCGTTTCAGATGTCATAGAAAATCTAGTCCCATTGGGATGTAAAACGTTCTGGACCCAAATTGGAATTAAACATGAAAGAGCTGGTCAGAAAGCTAAAAGGCATGGTTTGGACGTCGTGATGGATCAATGCCCAAAGATCGAATATCAACGTTTATTTGGTGAATTGAGAGTAGCAGGTTTTAATACTGGGATTATTTCGTCCAAGATTGATTTGTGAACTAGAAAATGCAAAAAAATATCTATAAATTTGATACTCTACAAGTGCATGCAGGATCTAGACCTGACCCGTCTACCGGAGCCAGGCAAGTTCCAATATATCAAAACACAGCCTATGTTTTTAAGAGCATACTGCACGCAGAAGCATTATTTGACTTGAAGGAATTGGGACATATTTACTCCCGCCTCTCAAATCCTACTGTTTCAGTCCTCCAAGAAAGAATCGCTACTTTGGAGGGTGGAATCGGGGCTATTTGTTCCTCCTCTGGACATGCTGCTCAGATTCTTGCTCTCTTTCCACTAATGCAGCCAGGAGATAATCTAATTGCGTCCACACGATTATACGGCGGAACAGTTCAACAATTTACAAATACAATAAAAAAATTTGGGTGGGAAGTAAAATTTGTTGATGTTGATGATGCTACTCAAATAGCCAAGTTGGCAAATAAAAAAACTAAAGCTATTTTTTGCGAAAGCATTTCCAATCCGGGTGGTCATGTAACCAATTTACCCGAAATAGCGGAATATGCGAAAAGACTTTCTATACCTCTCATCGTTGACAATACAGCTGCGACACCTTATTTGTGTAATCCATTTAAGTATGGTGCCGATTTAATAGTTCATTCAACGACTAAATATATTTCTGGAAATGGAACATCACTGGGTGGTGCCGTAATAGATAGCGGCAATTTTGATTGGTCACAAAATGATCTATTTCCCTCGCTCTCAGGACCAGAGCCCGGTTATCACGGTTTAAAATTTCACGACACCTTTGGTCCCTATGCCTTTGTCATTTATAGTATTGCGGTGAGTTTGAGGGATTTAGGCATGACCATGGCACCCCAAAATGCTTTTCATACCCTTTTAGGTCTGGAAACATTATCTCTGAGAATGAGAAAACATGTAACTAACGCTAAAAGAATTGCGGAATGGCTAAATAATCATCCTGAGGTTGGAGAGGTTACCTATGCTGGACTTAAGAGCTCAAAATATGCCAATATAGTGAGAAAAATTTATCCAAAAGGGGCCGGTGCGTTATTCACTATATCACTTAAAGGTGGTTATGATGCTTGCCTAAAACTCGTTAATAAAGTGAATTTGTTTAGCCATGTCTCAAACTTGGGTGATACACGCTCCCTCATAATCCACCCTGCTTCGACTGTGCATAGACAATTGACGAAAGAACAACAAATTAGTGCTGGCCTCGCTCCTAATGTAGTCCGACTATCGATTGGAATCGAAGATCCAATCGATTTAATAAAGGATTTGAAACAAGCCTTGGAATAAAAGTGAAAAACGAAATTAAACCTAAAGAGTCAAATATACGATCATGAAAAGGTTTCAAATTTAGAAAATCAACAAATGAAGAATACTAGTAAATTCGTATTAAACTTGTCCCGCCAGAAAATATCTTTAGGTATAATTTCGGAACATCGGCAACTTGAAATTTTAGATGCATTTGACCCCAATGAGCCTGCAGGCATTCAAAGTTTAAAAAGGCTGTTTCTACTAGCAAAAGCCCTCAGTAATGAGATCCCTCTGGTAGAAGTTTTTCTTCCCAATGATATTATAACCTATGAAACCTTCATATCAGACTCACCGAATACCCCTGAGGAAGTAAAGAGCGTCTTAGCCGAGAGAAAGAGACTTCCAATTTCTGATCTTCAAGTAACCCTGGGGGAGGAAGTCGGATCTCGGGCCATATCTGTCGCATTTGTAGAAACATCAGTCCTTGAAGAATTGAGAAATTTTATAACCCAAGCAGGATTCAAGATAAAGTGTTTCCGTGCGGGGAAAAAGATAGCAGGTTTTTCTGACAACCATGAACTCTTCCCTGAATATAAATATCTTAAGAAAAATTCCATAACTCAAAATTCGATGCTTAAATTTGCATCAGCTACAGTTTTTCTTGCATTAGGCATTTTCTTATTGTCAAATTTTAGCGATCTGCATTTTAACGGCTGGCAAAAAGAGAAGTTCTATCCTCCCGAGATAAATACAGAATTAGTAGCAAACCTTTCTGAATTCCACAGCTTGGAAACATCATTAACCGAGGAGCTTCTAAAGGATTTTAATTTGTTCACTGTAACACACTCTAAGGAAGCCCCAAGTTTGATTCAAAAAGTCTTTTGGAATCCACAGGGTTTTCAAGTAAGTCAAAATGATCTTTCTCCAAATCTTCTAGAAGAATTTGTACCTGCACCAGTTTCCAGATCTGGTATCCAGTTCGAAGTGTTTAGCCTTAATTCAAACCAAACTGAAACACCTCAGTTTAATTCTTCCGAAATAATAAAAGAGGCTGTCAGGAAAAAATTGATTTTATTTCAATCTTCGATCGAAATCACAAGCCTTTTAGAATCTTATGAAGAAGATAAGTTTTTGTTGCAAAATACAATTAACCCTACTTCGGAAATTCTCAATGAATCAAAAAACGACGTGTCCAGAACTGAAATTTCATCAACTCAAATAAATCAATTCATTAATAAACCAGAGCCCATAAGTGAGGCCAATATAATAGTTGAGACGAGACTGGAAAAAAATGTTACACCCCCCAAGGAAAGTCCAGGTATCAATATTAAGACTGAAGAAACACCCCCAGAACTAGAACAAATTGCAATGGAATATGCAATGGCGTACATGCCCTACAAAAAACCCCTCATTATTGATAGTATAAGAATTCTTTCTGAACCTACTCTTTCAACTGGAGCACTTGTATATTTGGAAGCTCCTTTATCGAGACCAGACCTAATTGTTCAGTCAAAAAGAATTAAATCTTCCGAGGTAAGTTTGAAAGCCCGTGCTACGCAAGCACCAAGTATCCCAAAGAATGCATCAGTTGGACACAATTCTACTAAAAGAAATTTTATTGATCTGGATCGAACAAACCTAATTGGCATCATTGGGAGAACTTCTAATCCGAGGGCCATGGTGAGACTTGCTAATGGTAAGATCCTGACACTCAAAGTAGGCGATGGTTTTCAAGGCTGGCGTGTCTTTGCCATTGACCGAGACAAAATACATGTAGAAAATGGAACTAGGCAAGAAATTTTACATTTGCCTGGATAACCGCTGTTTCTACCTCAGCCACCTCGTAAAACCCAACTCAAATTTTCGCTTCTAGCTTCAATCATTTGTATATAGAAAATTCTTCCCTGGATAGAAATTTAACAAGTTTAGGGGCTATTGTCTGTAATTTATCTGAAGTTTCAGGGCGCCATTCATTCTCGATTTCATAGTCTCGCCAATTAAATTTCTGTTGCCCTCTCAAAGTACTAATACTCCAGTAAAGAAATTCTGTAATTTGGCATCCATAATCACAAGTTTTGTCATAGTAAGTGAAATATGCCTTAGCAGGGTATTTCCTAGGAACACTTGCAAAATATCCACCCCTTGCTTCGTCGAGAAACACGGAAATCTGAGAACCTTTAAATTCGCCAAAAAACTCTGGATATACTTTGGAATAACCTTCTGCAGTGATTAGATGTAAAGCTTCCTCTATCGTAGCATCAAACTGTTCAGCATCATCTAAAACCATTTCTTCCTGATAAACTACGGCGAAATTAAAATGGTCCCCAGATCTAGATTCATAGTGCACTAATTCCTCCTCCTGCTTTAAAACAAGAAAAATACTTTGATTTGATATCATCTGATTAAGGACCTTTTCATTATCGGGAATCATATCGTTATTGTAGTCTAACAATTTGTGTAGCACCTTTTCCGCATGAAGTTGGTGTGCTATGGTTACTGATGGGGAAGAACACACAACTACACCAAAATTATTTGCAGCACTGGATATAAATGGTTTTGGACAGTTGGCTACAGCGATATTTGCACTGATCAGGATTACCAAGGTCAGTAAAGATCTCAACGAAAATTGATAACCGAGGAGTTTACGAAAATCAGTATTTTTTTGTGGACCATTTTGTAAAATTAACCAGAATTTCATGGTATCTTCAGAGCATACTTTAGAACATCATTATATGGACCAACATTTACTTTTCCTAAAAAAGAAAAATTTAGTTTTTCAATTATTCTCACAGAAGCAACATTTGTAGCTAATGCCAATGCGAAAATATTATCTGCTTCAATAAACTCCAGTCCAAAATCCAAGACAGCTCTTGCTGCCTCGAAACCTAGTCCCTTACCCCAATGTTCTGGCAAATAACGGTATCCAAAGTCGACCCCATACTCTTCCAATAGAAAACCACACATGCCTATTAACTTTCCACTGTCTCTAATTCTCACAGCATATCGTCCAAATCCATTCAGATTATAGCTAATTATAGATTCTTCTATGTACTCGAAGGACTCTTGCTTTGAAGGAGTTCCAGGAAGATATTTCCTGATTGCAGGGTTTGAATCAATTAGGGACCAAGTCATTTTATCATTTTCTCTAAATTGGTTAATCACTAAACGCTCTGTTCTAATTATCACTTTAATGAACTTTCATTACGCATTGTAAGTATCTTTCTTCAGGATAATCTAATTAGGACTTTCCTAATAAATTTAATTGAAGATCAAATGATTGTCTGATCTGTCTTTAACCTTTGAAAATTATTTGATTATTTCTCTCAAATATTTGAGCCTTTCAGGACCTGATGGGTGGGTAGAAAACCAGTTACTTTGTTTATCTTCAAAACAGTCATCCTTTTCTGGGCTAGAATCCAAACAAAAATGGTCAGTCAGTTTTTTAATTGCCTCAAGAAAGCTCTCTTGGTTGAGGCTAGCACCCTCCAACAATTGTAAGGCAATGATATCTGACTCTTTTTCAAAATCCCTACTTTTCTTCAAACTCCACATATTTACTCCAACTAGAGCTATCTCCTCTAATACGCCCTCATCTAATCCAAAAATCAGCCATGCCAATGAAGAAAGTCCAACTACCTCCACAATTTGCTGTAAGGAATGTCTTTCTTGCACATGAGCCACTTCATGAGCAATTACAGATAAAATCAGTGCATCATCTTTTAACAGTTTTACTAAATCATCGGTCAGTATTATTGGTCCTCCAGGGAGAGCCAAAGCATTTGCTCCAATAATTTCAGAATCCATGAATTTGATTTCTGGCTTAAAAGGAAGATCTGCCTGGTTCAAAATATTCTGAGCACCTTGGGTTATTAAATCAATTTTTTGACTAGGTAGCTTTGAGGCCTTAAGTAAAGTTTTGTCAAGGACATCAAAAGTTGCTTTACCAATTTGCCTTTCCCAGGAATACGGGAACATATAAACAATGGTTGAACTTACAGAAATGAAAGTATATCGATACCCAATCACAATAGAGATTAATATCGCAAGCAAAATAGCCGAAGTCTTTAGATTAAACTTGTCTAAAGACATCAACCATCCTTCAGAATTTGGAGTCAATAACTTTATCTGTTCATCGGTTAATTTCTTACGAGCTACAAACAAACATCCATTCTCTAAGAAAAGATTTCTACTGTCCTGGACTGACTCAATAGCTACCTGTCTGTAGAGGCATAGGTCTCCCTTAAATACTGAAACCATCTTCAGACCCACGGAAATCCTTGCTAGATCAGCCTTAGATGATCCTTCTTCAAAAAATTCTCCCTCAATTAGGCATTCAGATGCTGACTTCAAAGCCTTCCATTTCTGCATATTCTTGTCCTAAAGAAGATAATTTCTTTTTTTCTGAATCCACAAACAGATCTAAATCACCAGTGACTTTTATTTCAGTTGATCTGCAAAAATATCTATAAAATCGAATCTGAGCCCACGGAGACATCAGTCCTAAAGTGAGAGGAACTATGATTGAATTCGTAATTACAATCCAGATATAGACAAATGGGTTCAAAGTCGAATTAAATCTAGCGGAGATTTCTTTTTCCCTGGCCTCATTTAACACCAAAGCTCGAAGTAAAAGGTTCCTAGAGACAATTCTATAGATGATATTCGTGATAAAAATGAGAGGAATCAAGGTTACCACAACCACCCCTGCCCACTCAGGAAAAACATAGTAAAAGTGTTCTACCAAATCTGTTTGAATAGTTGAGTAATCGGCATCGCTTTCACTAACTCCTGTGAACAAGTTTCTAGCATGCCAAAGAAAAAATATTACCACACCGTAAAACAAACAAAGGCATGGCATTACACCGGACCGGATAGAGGCCATATAAAAACTCTTGACAGAAGTTTTTGAATGAAAACGAGAAGTTCCATAAGAATGGTTATCAGCATAATAGGTATAATAATATTTAGTAAAAAGCGGATGCAATAAGCCAACTGAAGCAAAGCTTATAACTGGACCTATAACAAAATATAACAGTGTTTTGCCATAACTGCCATGCCAGTTAAATCTAATGTTTCTATAAGAAATCATCCGTGAGGAGAATCTAAGAGAAGAATTTATTATCCAAGGCAACAAAAGTAAGATTATAAAAAAGCCAATACCATTGAATATAGGCCAAAAATATGAAACTACAGAGAAAGAAATTATTGCAACAAACGCTATCAGGCGACCCTTTAAAATTTGCCAACCAGTGGCATGATAGGAGAAAGCATTATCCAATATCCTAGTGTTATTATAAAAATATCTTAGTTTTCTCACTTTTGCCCATGCACTAAAAATTCCGATTGTAACTACATTTAAAACGATATTGGCAATCCAAATACCAAAATACTCCATAGTCTTTCCATTAAACTGTATTTTCTGCATTAAATTATATCTCCCTTAGCCTCACTAAAAATATTATGACCAAAAATTTCCTCTCTTCAAGGCTATTTAGAAAAGAATAAACTTCATCTAAAATCGTTATCCTTAGACAGAATGTATATTTCCCAAAGATTTTTTTAAACCAGCTATAAAATAAAACTACTGACACCCAAACCTAACTTATCCTAGTTCACTCTTTGAACCGAGAACCAAGATATCGCTCATCTATGGCTTCAGAACGATCCTACCAGTAACATTACCTGATTCCAGGTCATCTAGTGCTGCAGAAGCATCCATTAATGGTCTTTCAATGATCGGAATTGGAAGTTTAATCCCGCTTTTTACAAGATCAATAAGCTCCTTGAATTCTATCAAGGATCCTACATAAGATCCTGAAATCTTGAGCATTCTAAATGCTAGCGGTGGAAGAGAAATAGTATGAGCTCCACCAAATAATCCAATGTGCACATGATGGCCGCCTTTTCTTAGAGCCAAAAGGCCAAATTTCATTGTTTCCGGCAAACCTACTAAATCCAAAGTCGCTGCTATTCCTGTCCCACTGGCATGGTGAGCAAATGCCTGCACATTTTCGGAAGATTTGTCATCACCAGGATCAATACAGTGATTGGCTCCTAACTCTTTTGCAATATGGCGGTGCTCCTCACTTATATCAGAGACAATTATGCGCGCTTTACTCATAGACTTTAGCAAACAAATAGCTGTCAGGCCAAGTCCCCCTGCACCAATAATAAGTACACTATCTCGAGCTCCTAAAAATTCAGGCTTTATTTTCCTTAAAGCACTAAATGTTGTAAGGCCTGAACAAGCCAATGTACATGCAAGGTTCATGTCGATTCCCGAATAATCAAAAAGATATTTTTTATTGGGAACAATTACATAATCAGAGTAGGCCCCGTGAACACGAGTCCCAATTATCTTCGGAGTATCACAAACTTGTGTAAAACCATTAAGACACGGTTCACATTTTTCACAACTTATCCAGGGATAAATTACAAAACTCTTACCGACAAGATACTCGTCACAACTCTGTCCTGTAGCAATCACAGTACCAACCGGTTCATGACCCATTGTAAAAGGTGTAAAAACACCTCGTTCTTCCATGGAAAATGTGTTTCCTTTTCCCAAGTTGAAAAAGCCAGACCTTATGTGCAAATCACTATGACACACCCCACAGGCTTCAACTCTTACTAATATTTCAGCCCCTTTTGGGACTGGAGTCTCCAGTTCTCTAAGTTCTAATGGTTCTCCCCAATTGATGATTTGCATTGATCTCATCTTGTCTCAACTAAGCTCCCAGAAGGTGTTTTAAACTATTAATTATTTTACTTTCCGAATTAACCAACTGCTCGAGAATCGAGACATGATTTTCACCGTTTAAGCAACCTATAAGAGCGTCACTCCCAGGTCTTCTCCAGAAAGCTGCTTGTTCTTCACTTTGCCTTTTAAATTCATAGGGTTCCTTTTCTCCATAAAAGAAATGTCCTGGACAAGGACGAGAAGAGATAGACAAATGAGCGGAGTACCTCTTAACCAGATGACTCTCCAAAAAATTAATATCATTAAGAAAGCATTTCTGAATTGGCTTCAAATCGTAGACCCCAGAGATTCCAACAAAACCTTTGAATGAACTATCGAGACTAGCAGAGACCTGTGCTCCTAATTGCGCCCCCGCTGAATGACCGCATAAAATAAGTTCCTTCGGGTTTCCATCAAGTTCACCTATATTCTTTATTACCCATTTAGTGGCTTCACAACAATCCTGCACAATGGTTTCTAGTCCAAACTCGGGTAACAACCGATAATTAATAATCACCGTAATGGCCCCTATCGCATCTCCCGTAAAGGCTATATGGCTGAAATTTGATTTATCTAACATCCGCCAATAACCCCCGTGGAAAAAGATAAAAACTGGGAATTCTTTTTTCTGTTCAGACTGGGGTTTAAAGACATCTAAAACATGCCTTGGATGATTCCCATACGAAATATCTAACCAACAGTTGCCCTTGCCCCGTCTAATTTGGCTTTTTTGGGAAAATTCATCCATCTTACTATCCCACTCGGGAACAATTCCACGAATGAAATATTGAGAATCCAGTTCTTCTCGGTTTAGTTGCGGAAATTTTTTCATTGTCGAAATGCTTCCTCAAATAATTCGATATATGACTCCAAGTTCATCTTTCTTGGATTTGTAACTGAGCACATGTCACTAATACAGTGCAGGGCAAGATCTGGAATCATTTCAGCTGTCAGGCCCATTTCATTAAGATTATTGGGTAATCCAAATTTTCGATTTAGTCCTTCAATAAAACTGGGAATATCTGACTTAGCTTTTAGGCCCATGGCTACTCTTATTTTGGGTAATTTATCCAAAATATATTCTTCGTTGAATCTCAAAACTAAAGGTAATAGCACCGCATTTAAGGTACCATGATGGAGCTTCAATTGTTCATTCTTTCCACACGCATGACTCATGGCATGAACCGCTCCTAAGCCCTTTGAGAACGCCATACCCCCCTGAGTGGAGACAACCATCATGTCATGACGAGCTCTTCTGCTTGAACCATTTTCAAATGCCTCTACTAATGCACCTTCACCGATAGCTTTTGACAAACCAAAAACACCTATTGCTTCAGCCGAGAGATTGTTCACTGGTGAACAGATCGCCTCCAAGCAATGTGAAACTGCATCCATCCCCGTTGAGGCAGTCAACTGTGGTGACAAACTTAGTGTAAGATCAGGATCAAGAATGGCAATTTTAGGTATCATTTGAGGACTGGCGATGATTCTTTTTTCACCAGACTTCAAAATTATTACGCTAGCTCGAGCGACCTCAGAGCCAGTTCCAGAAGTGGTTGGAATTGCTATCAATGGTGCAATTGAACCTATCTTTTTCCCTCCATTTCTGTGAACTGCATATTGCTCCAATTCTTCAGTATGGGTACAGACAAGCGCAACTGCTTTGGCAAGATCAAGCGAAGATCCCCCTCCAAGCCCAATAACTCCATCACATTTCTCTTTTTTAAAAATCTTTGCGGCCCTGGAAACATCTATCTCTTGCGGGTTCGCTGGGGTTGTATCAAAAATCGTGGCTGCCACGTTTTCATGCAAGTTACTCTGCAATATTTCGCATATGCCCACCTTTACAAGTCCTTGATCTGTGCATATCAGAGGCTTAGAAACACCTAATTTCTTAAGATTTTCGCATAGTGTCTTAATAACTCCAGCCCCCAATACCGTGGCGGTATTGTTGGCAATAGTGAGCGAATCAAAAGTCAACACAACCTCCTAACCAAATCTATCCAAACGAATTTTACTGCTACAAACATTGTACTCCTGAAGAAGTTTTTGCTCACATAAATCAACTACTATGGGGGGGCCAGCTAAAAACCATGTATTCTTGTTTGAACTAGCATTTTCTATGCGTCTAAAAGCAACTTCATGCACCAAACCAAATTCTACCTTTAAGCTAGGAAAATCTCTTTGCACTTCCTCTAAAAACTCCTGTTCTGAATAGGCTATAGTAACGGACAATCCTCCTTTTGCTTTAGTTATCAAGGAAGAGAGTCGATCAAGGAAAAAGTTATCTGCTTCAGAACGGAGGCCAAAAAATACTTCCATCTTGTTGTGTATAAGATGACCAGTGGTAATAGCATCTTCAATCACGGCCATAATACCTGCAATTCCACTACCACCGCAAATGCAGAAAATATGTTCATCTCCCTCATCTGGCTTAAGTATAGCATTCCCTAACGGACCAAAAAACCGCAAGGGATCGCCTGCATTCCATTTACTAAAAATCCAGTCTGAAACTTTGCCTCCAGGAACTTTTCTTATAAGAAACTCAGTACAAGCTTTTTCAGTCGATATGTTGCTCATTGAGTAGGCTCTCCAACCCCTGATGCCTGGAATTTGTAGCATGGCAAATTGTCCGGCTTGATATCTGAAATGACTCTTGCTGGAAAGATTAAAGGTCAGAACATCTTCCGTCAGAAGTTTTTTTTCAACTAGAGTTCCCTCAAAATAGTCAGGAACAATTACATGCTCAGGATTAGGGCCAAAAGGTCCAATCATCTGTAATTCGGAATTACTTTTGCACATAGTTTGACACATCAGGAGCCGTCCACTTCCATCAGGAACAAACTTTTTTGCCACTGCCGAAGGCCATGAATCAAGAAAATTTCCATCGACTGCCTTGGCCTGGCAAGTGCCGCAAGTGCCGCTTGCACAAGAATAAGGTAACTTCAACCCTTGTCTTAGGCCTGCAAAAAGTATATTTTCATTTTTCTCAATTTTAATAGTTTTTGAGAAGCGTTTGCTTTTCAGTATTATCTGCATTTTTTAGGCCAACATAGCTATACGATTCACCTCGTCACGAGCTTGCTTTGCCATACTCATTTTTCCAGTATTCTCCAAAAGTTCTGCATATTTTACCCAGGAACCAAAACTATTTGGGTGTAAAGCTACCCTTTCCGATAATAAAGAAGTCGCTAAATCTAGTTGATTAGACTTTATGGCCGCATCTATTAGATAAATATTGAAAACATCCCGCTGCGCGTGACTTCCTCCTATGGGTTGGTAACTATATCTTATTGGCAGTAACTGATTTACAGCTGAAACATAGTCTTCTTTATAATAGTCCCGTATAGCAGAACAGATTGGAATGGCTAAGGTCTCAACAGTTCTCTTATTATCCTCAACTTTAGTCTGCTTTAACTTCTCAAGAGAGTTAACTTGTTTGACGATACTACCGTACCTATCTGTTCGCCCCAGAGCCATGGTGTAATGTGGCTCCGTAAAAAAGAGTACATGATCTCCTATCTTTTCATCCGAAACAACCCCTAGAGAATTCCACCTATCCCCAACATCAACTCCATATGACTCAAGCCTTGCAAGGAGAGACGCAGCATTTTGTATATCTAAATAAAAACTCTTGTCATCAGGCCACACTGCTTCATCATAAAGACTTAAAACTTGGTTGAATTCTCCTTTCTCTAGGGCAAATAAAGCAGTATGCCACCATAGATGATCCTTAAATGGATTGCGATCTTTCCACGCGCTCAGTGGCTGATTAAGCCAGCGAATGCCTGCCTTTAGGTTACTTTGCATCTCGTATACATGGGCTACTGCATGAATCGCCCACAAATCTTGTGGGTGACGCTCCACTGCTTCGCGACCCAAACGCTCAGCAGAGCCATAATCTCCGCACTCTTCCAAAGCAAATGCATGCATTCCTTGTAATTGCGCAAAACCAAACAAGCTTGAGTTCCAATGAGGTAGCACTCTGGAAATCGTTGCCCGCATGTGCAGAGCCTCCCCCAACCAAAAGAGTGAAAAATGCTGAAGCTTTATAGCTAATATGTCTAGAGGTTCTGAAAATAGAATCTCATCCCAGCATGAACAAGATTCCCTTGTATTTCCTAAAATCCAAAAATCTAGAGCCTTGAGATGCAATCTTTCCCTTTTGGTCAACTGATCTATTCCTCGAGCATGATCAGCACATGTTTTTGCCCCTGGGACAGTAGATGTTGTCCCCATGGACAGTAATAAAAATCCTTTAAGAATATGAGCCATAGCGAAATCTGGGGCATTTTCACAAAGCTCCTTCAGAGCTGGATAAGTAGATAACTTATAATCCAGATATGCCTTAATTATTTCTTCGAACGTATCTGCTTGGTCACGAGTAGCACCAGTTAATTCTATTCCCCTTGGATCACTTATCATCATGTCTCCCTAAGCCTTACATAAATTTTACCGTCTTCCAACTTCGTTTCAAAAATTTCAATCGGTTTAGAAACAGGAGCACTTAAAGCCTTCCCAGTCTTGATACAAAATCTTCCTTGATGCAGAGGGCATTCTATAACTTCTCCGACTACAACACCCTCGGACAAATAAGCATCTCCATGGGTACACTTGTCATGGGTTGCATAAAACTTTCCCTTTGCTCGGTAGATTGCGATATCCCAACCATCAATTTCTGCTGGCATCACATCTTCTTCTTCCACCTCATCAGCCGAAATTGCAAAAACCCAATCATTCACCATTTAACTTTCCAATACTAAATGCTTTCAGCAAAAATAAGGTCTATTCTGACTTGTACCTCATTGCTCTTTATACTAAATTTTCTTGGATAGTGGTTGAATTTTTTTCCTTTTTGGGAATACTCCTGACAAATGTTTAGTCAATACTTCCCACTGAACGGCAATATATCCCTTCCCCACCGAGTTCATCTGATTTCCCACTTCTTCGTGTAGTTTCCTAAGTTGATGAAAAGGGACTGATGGCGCTAGATGATGCTCGCAATGATACGACATATTCCAACAGAAAAACCTCGTCACAAGATCCGTCGTAACAGTTCTAGCATATGTATGTAAATCTGGTTCCTCTGGACAGCCAGTATGATCGGCTACCCTTAACATTCTAGCTACAGGCACTCCAATAACAGTTGGAATAGCCCAATAAATTAGCACAGCCCAGGTCTGGAAATAGATGGAACCTATAATCAAGGTCGCATAAATTCCTAACATGATTCTAGCCTCCAAATAAATTCTCCACAAATCTTCGTCAGGAACAAATTGCTTATTAAATGGATGCATATAACCTCTAGCATGCCGGAAAAGCCAACCAAAATTCTTTATCCATAGGTGTATTGCAGAAACATAGTAAATATACTCCATCAACGAACGGGGAGCAGGTAATACAAGCTCCGGGTCTTTTCCTGGCTCCTGGGCATATGTATGATGCCCCGCATGATCGTATCTAAAATATATTGGTGGCCAAATAGTTACAATACCACAAAACCACAAAATGGCTTCATTCACCCATCGAGTTCTGAAAGCCGTCCCATGGCTTGTCTCATGTAACGGAGCAAAAAGATGGCTGAGCATTATTCCGTGTAATAACATTGCAGGCCATAAAACCCATCCCCAACTGGTCGATAGAAAAACAAGATAGCCTGTTCCTGCTATACAAGCTAAAAGTCCAAAAAAATAACATAAGCCTGGTAAATCACGCCGTTTTGTAAATTTCTTCAAAGTTTTCTTGTCAACAATCTCACGTTGTCGACGAAGAAGTTCTGCATTTGCGTCGAGATGTGGCATAACATACTCCTCGATTTATATATTCTGAATAGTGAATTTTTTGTTAGTATAATTTTATTAAACCACAATCAACTTCTTCAGTCAAAATAATCAACTTGAAGTGCATCTTAAGAAATGCTTAAGATGATTTCATGCATACAAAATACCTAAAGACGTTCATTGCTATAGCTGAAACTGGAAGCTTCCACGCGGCAGCTGAGGTGATGTGCATCACCCAAGCAGCTGTGAGTATGCAAATGAAGACTTTAGAAGAGCAGCTAAGGCTAGAACTTTTTGAACGAAATGTGCGACCACCTCGTTTAAGCAATTCCGGCAAACTTATTTTAGAACAAGTTAAAGATATTGTGGAAAGAAGTGATAGACTGGTAAATAACCTAAGTGTGTCTGGCCAACTTTCAGGATCAATAAGAATTGGGACTATCCCAGGGATTTCTTTTCTTCTTCCAGAAACTCTACTATGGCTTCGCAAGAAATACCGCAACCTCCAGATACGCGTTTTTTCATACTTAACTGATGAACTGATCAGTCAAGTGCTGGCAGGAAAACTTGATGCTGCTGTTATTTCTGAACCGAAGATATTGGATCAACAACTACTTTCCCGACACATTCTAAGTGAACCACTGGTAGTATTGGCTCCAAAAAATCTAACAGGCCAAACCGACAGATCCTTATTAAAAAATAATTCCCTGATAAGCTTCAATCGAAAAGCAGAGGTAAGCCTCAGAATCGAAGAAGTATTAAGAAGTCGCAATATAAAAGTTGATCCTATAATGGAAATAGACACCTTAGAAACATTTCAGGTCATGGTACAAAAAGGGCTAGGTGTAGGTATACTACCGATTTCTTCAGTTAGAACCCATTTAAGGGATTCATTATATCTGGTCCCCTTTGGATCCCCTCCAATTCAAAGAGTAATTTCACTAATCCAACACACCGATCATCACAAAACAAAAACGCTAGACGCATTTTATAGCGCGATGAAAAACAACACTGGGAAACAGCATATCACAGCTTAGTACACCGAAATAAGAAAATCATCACCTTGGGTTATCTTTTGGCTTTTCCGAAACCAAAGGAAATCGTGCCCTCCCTTTTACTGCAGTGGGGCTATTGCCAGTTCTAAGATATTGCTTTGATGCATCAAAATGTGGCTGAAAATCCCATGTCCTTGAAGTTCCTTTCATTAAAACTCGTTGAACAAAATGTCTTCTCTGTTGACTAGCTATAATATCTTTTTTCATTGCAACTGGATCCCAGCGATTCAATATATCTCCTACCATTTCCTCTGCCTTGTCTTCAAATTCTGATATTTCACAAAGATTACGGGTTTCATTAGGATCTTCAGCTAGGTTAAACATCATTCCTGGATCCGTTTCGCAATAAATGTACTTCCAATCACCCTTACGAAGAATTAGTGCTGGGGCATAAGTGCCTTCAGCCGTAAATTCGATCATCACTTCATCTGGCTGATCACATTTCTCACCATAAAGCATTGGTTTAATTGATTTTCCATCAATGGAATCGATTGGTTCCACTTTGCGTTCAGGGGATGCAAAATCAATAAATGTTGGAAGTAAATCCACCAAAGAAACTAGTTTATTCTCTTGAACCCCTTTCAGACCGCCTGGAGCAGCCACTATCATCGGGATCCGTAAAGACCACTCAAATGGATTAAATTTATACCACATCCCCCTCTCACCTAACATTTCTCCGTGATCAGCGGTAAAAATGACAACAGTATTTTCAATCAACCCACTTTCTTCCAATACTCTCTGCAATCGCCCCACCATGTGGTCCATATAACTTACCATCCCATAATATGCATGACGAGCATTTCGAACATCTGCGCTATTTACCTCGTGTTCGTCATTGCGAATCAAGTAATAGTACCTTTGAGACCACGGATCCCTTTCTTCAACTGGTTTTCCAGAAACCATGGGCATATTAATATCCCTTTGATCATAAAGGTTCCAATATTTTGACTGGGTAGTAAAAGGATTGTGTGGGTGCGTAAAACTAACTGCTAGAAAAAAAGGTTCTCCAGCATGATTCCGTGCATAGTCCCATAACTTTACTTCGGCCTGGTGACAGGCTTCCTCATCATAGTCAATTTGCAAAGATCTTTCAGATATGCCTGCCTCAACTACTGATCTCATTGACATACCTGACGGGGGCAACTGGTGTCCTTTTGCCAACCAATCAGGGGTCCATCCAAAATCTGAGGGATATATGTCGGTTGTAACTCGCTCTTGGAACCCGTGCAATTGGTCTGGCCCTACAAAATGCATCTTTCCAGAAAGACAAGTGTGATACCCCAAATCAACTAAATAGTGCGCAAAAGTTGGTACTTGAGCAGGAAATTCTGCAGCATTATCGTAAGCGCCCACACGTGATGACAATTGCCCAGACATCATAGAAAACCTCGAGGATGCACAAATTGGATTGTTACAATAAGCATTTTGGAAAACCACCCCTCTTGTGGCAAGCTGATCAATGTTTGGAGTTTTAACTAATGGATTTCCGTAGTGATTCAGGGCAAAAGCCGTCATTTGATCAGTTTGTATAAAAAGAAAATTAGGTTTCATATGTTTTTCCTTTAGGAATTGGCTTAGATTAGTTTTTAAAAATTTTACCGATTAGGTAGAAGGAAAGTCGTAGTCCAAGGAAGAAAAGTAATCAGTCCCCAAAGTAAAAATAGTGGTAATAGTAATTTAAGAATGTTCTTCATCACAGAGGGGTAAGGGACATTCATGACGCCTGAAACAACAAATAAGTTCAAGCCATATGGTGGAGTAATAAAACCAATGGTTGTACCGATGACAAATACTACCCCCCAATGGACTGGATCGATGCCAAAGTGATCAGCAATAGGTGCAAGGATTGGGCCTAAGATCAATACGACCGCCGTGGACTCCGTAATAGCCCCAACTAGAATAATGATTATCATCATTAAAAGTATCGATAGATATACGCCATATTCGATCCCAATAGATGTGATTGACTCCTGCAATAATTGGGAAAGACCAAGAACAGAAGCAACTTGTTGGAATTGAACAGAAAAGACAACCAGCGGAACTATCAGCCCAGTGAGAGATGCGCTTTGCATCAAAATGCGTGGGATATCACGAAGTTTTAATTCTCGGCTTATGAAAATTCCAGCAAGCATACAATATAAGGTGACCACTCCAGCTGCCTCAGTTGGGCTAAAATAACCCCAGTAGATTCCAAATAAAATGATCCCTATCGCTATAAATCCGAGCCAGGCATTCATGCCATTTTTTGCTATTTTTAACAAATTGAAGGCTTTCAAACCTTGTGAAGGCTCTTTACCGCGAGTCAAGAAAACCGCAGTAGAAACCAAAACTAATACCATAAGTATACCTGGGATAATTCCTCCAACAAATAGATCGACAGACGAAACAT
>CACIIZ010000009.1 GCA_902586855.1 uncultured Alphaproteobacteria bacterium
ACTATTTTTAATGTTTTCCTTATCATTCTTGGATTTAGCATTTATTTTTTCGGCATAAGATTCATTTATAAAGACGGTTGGTAGCGTTGACTTATTTAAGTCCACTGACCATCCATCTTTTGTTTTCTTCACAATTAAGTCTGGAGAGCTAATTTGTGGGATATCATTTTCAAACATAGCCCCAGGTTTAGGGTTAAAGCTTCTTATTACTTTAAGATATTGTGTTATTTCAGTTAGCTCACATCCGCATTTCTTGGCTAAGATCTTGAGGTCCCCTCTAGCCAATATGGATAAATTGTTTAGTAGTATCTCCAAACTCTGATCATTATTACCAGTCGCTTTTGCTTGAAGAATTAAGCACTCTTTAAGGTCTCGTGCGAATAACCCAGCTGGCTCACAAGCTTGGAGTCTTTCCAGAATCTTTTCTGCCAATGTAATCTCTACACCGCATTCAGATGATATTTCATCTAAAGGCTTTCCTAACCACCCCGACGGTTCAATATGTTCCAAGAATTTCATGGCAAGGAAAATCTCCTCCTCGGATTCAAATAATAAAAGTATCTGGTTTTCTATATGCTGATAAAGTGATTTGGGGCGATCTTCGACTGTTGTTTCAATAATGTTATCTCCTTGCATATCATTCCCAGACCCTAGGTTGGTTTGTGAATTTTTGCCATCATATTCTAGAAGATTGCAGTCAAACCGATTGTCATAGTCATCATGTTTAGTTGGATCATCTGTTATAGCACTACCGTTTTCTAGGCTAATATCTACTTCAGTCTTATTGGGAGTTTCCAAAGGTAGGCTTTCTTGATTATCATCAGTTTCAGACTTATCCCTGATTGTATCATCTTCAGTTTCTAGAAAAGGATTTTCAAAAGTTTGCTCTTCTAAATACTGAGTTAGATCCAGATTGGTCATTTGCAACAATTTTATTGCTTGCTGAAGCTGCGGTGTCATAACTAATGACTGCCTTTGCTTAATATTGAGGGAAGGTGATAATTGCATGTGAATCTCCTTTTTTTTCCCACTGTATGGAAAAAAAATAAGGAATCAAAAAATCTATTTGACTGACTATTTTGTCAACATAATGACAATAAAAATCAATAAAAACATATGCTTATAAGAGAAATAAATTAGAACATATTTTTTGATGTCAAAAAAAATACCAAATTTATGGTCATTTTATTAAAATGGTAGTACACTTGCATGGGCACATTGATTAGGTATTACATAAGAAAGTTAGGGTCGCAAAATAATGAAACGATTTTCTAGTTCGAAAGATACTGGGGCACCGTGCCAGCGATGCATGATACTCAGGATATTTCTTGGAATGGTCTTATTAGTTGTGATTTTGGGCCTTCTGGGAGGTGATGAGTTATCCTATCTCAAGTATATAACAACTCAAAACGTAGGTAATACCATAATTATAGCTGGGATTGTAGTTTTCGTTGTTAAACTTCTTTTTTGGCTCTGGGACAGAAAACACAAGAAGATTTAGCTTGATAATTTATCTATCTCGGACCAAACGTACAGCTAAGTTCTGATACGGGTAGAACCTACCATATGTATTTCCAGTATAAAAGTTGACAGACCAGTAATGCCTTTTTGCATACTTGTTCTGCTCTCCTGTCCAGTAGGGTACTGGGTCTGTATTAGGGAAGATACCTTTTTCAATTGTGGGAATACCACAATCTTTACATACTAGAGACTCTAGCTCCTTCCTAGAGGGTAGTCGCCAACCGCTACCTAACTGCTCTACAGCTATTCCTATTACCTCGTCCATCTGTTCGTGATTGAGATTCAATATTCTCCCATCACAAGTTTCTCCATTCCATCTCTGCCCAACACTGCATCTCATCCACTCTGTACCTGTATACAAGTCAATCACTAAATGTTCTTTGGTGTAGAATTGGTCGCTTTGCTCAGAAAATCCCATATTAGTTAGGCAAATTGCCATGAGTACTTTGGAAAGAAATACTCTGAGAAACTTTTTCATTGGATTGCCTATCTATAATTGTTTTTACGGGTTAGTATTCATTGAATTAATTTAATTTAGTCATATATCACAATTAGTATAGCGTTTGAAGGTCAATGCTTTTTACTGTTAATGTTGAAATTAGATTTTAAGTTGGTACTATTCTTGCAAACTTTAACGCAAATTGTAACATCAAGGTAAGAAATAGAGCAATGGATATAGCATCTTTAGTTGGAATAATGGGAGCGATAGGCTTGATTGTTGTCGCTATGACTGCTGGTGGGAGCATCAATACATTTATCGATATCCCCTCCGTACAGATTGTTTTTGGTGGTACAGCATTTGGCGTCATGTACAGTGCTACCTTACCAAATTTTTTAGGAAGTTTTGGTGTCATGGCAAAAGCATTTTTCCCTCCGGTAAAGAAACAAGATGAACTAGTTGAAAGAATGGTAGAATTAGCAGGAATAGCCCGAAAGGATGGGATGATGGCATTGGAAGGTCAGGAAGTTCCAGATAAATTTTTTGCTAAAGGAATGCAAATGCTCGTAGATGGTGCTGACGAAGCAAAACTTACGTCGCAGCTTACGCAGGAAATAAAAGCCATGAAGGCTCGCCATGAGGTAAACCAAGGCGTTGTAGGAGCTTGGATCGACATTGCACCGGCAATGGGGATGATTGGAACCTTAGTAGGATTAGTTTTAATGCTAGGCAACATGGCTGATCCAAAAGCCATTGGACCTGCTATGGCTGTGGCCTTGCTAACAACGCTTTATGGAGCATTTGTAGCTAATGTTCTATTTCTCCCAATGAAGACAAAACTGGAGGGATATACAGCCTATGAAGTCGTGTATCGTGAGATGGTGGTTTTGGGGCTAAGGAATATAGCTCGGGGAGAATCGCCTAGAAATATACAAGACCAAATGGTTGCAAACCTTCCTCCTAAAATGCAAGCAAAATTGGAAGCAGCTTAAGTTCTATCAATTGATAATTGGTGACTCTTAGTTAATAGGAACAGGGAAATGGCAGAAGCCACAGAAGAGACAGAAGAGGAAGAAGAGCAGGAATGTCCTAAATGTCCTCCTCCAGGAGCCCCCGCATGGATGGCAACTTTTGCGGATATGGCTACCCTGCTGATGGCTTTTTTCGTTCTAATTTTATCCTTTGCGGAATTTAATGTTCCAAAATTTAAGCAAATTTCAGGTTCATTAAAGAACGCATTCGGCGTTCAAAGAATTGTTCCAGTAGTTGAACAGCCTAAAGGCACAACTGTATTGTCGCTCAATTTCAGTCCCTCTCCCAGCCCATCTGTTACAAAACAGATGACCCAGCAAACTACTACTATAGAACAGCCTAACTTAGAGCAAAAACAAAAAGATAAAGATTCAGAAAAAGATAAAGACGCTGAAGGTGGAGAAATAGAGACAGCTGAATTGGCAAAAGCATTGAAAGATGCTATCGGAAGGGGCGAAGTAAGCATTGAATCTCTTGGGGACAAGGTATTTGTAAACTTTAATGATACTCAAGAGTCTGAAAACAAGAAAGATACGGCAGAGTTAATTGAAGAGACTTTAAAGGCCTTGGAAGAAGCTAGAGCTGCTTCTGGGAAAGCTGAACAGGAAGTACTCTTTGGTGGTATTGAAAAAAAATTGGCTGAACTTGCTGCAGCTGCCAAAAGTAATGACAACTCGTCATCTGATGGGGGATCTTCATCAGATGGAAAACAGGATGGTAACGGAACTGGCGGTGGTGGTTCCGCTGGTGATCAAAAGGCGCAAATAGCTCAAGATAATTTGCAAGTAGCTCTCAAAGAGGAAATTAGCCAAGGTCTAGTGGAGGTTGAGAGGAGAGACGGGAAAGTTTATGTGACTGTAGGAGCAGGAGGTGCTTTTCCTTCAGGTTCAGCTGAATTGACTGCGGAAGCAAGATCTATAATGGCAAAAATTGCAACCAAAGGTGTTGGTGAAAATAGCAGGATTACGGTTTCTGGTCACACGGACAATGTCCCTCTAAAGTTTGGGTCTAACTTTAGAGATAATTGGGATTTAGCAGCAGCTAGGGCATCGAGTGTGGTACAGGAAATGGAAAAAACCGGTGCAATCAGTGCTGATCGAATGCAGGCTATTAGTTTCGGCGAAGCTAAGCCAGTTAAGAGTAACGATACGGCTGAAGGTAGGTCAAAGAATAGAAGAATAGAAATTGAGATTGATTTCTAAGGGAGAAAATAGTTTTCCCCTTGAGAAGTAGTAAACCTTCACTACTCTTTCTGTCTCACTAATAACCTTGCTCTATTTTGTTAAGTAACTGTCGTTGAGACGCACGACATTGTCCGGTTAACCTGATGCTACCACCTTGGTGTATCATAAAAAATATTGTCTTCCTGATTCAAAGGCTGGCAACAAATTTAGTTCTTTTTTGAAATCATTATACTTCCAACTAGGTGCCGGCTATTAAGTAGGAATCAATTGGTATACTTAGACACTTAATCCCAATTACAATTAGCCAAAATATTCAGTAGATTTAAGCCTTTAATCTGAGAGCATAAAGAAACATTCTACTGAGGGCTGTAGATATCTTGATCAGGAAAAAAACCTAGGGTCTGTCTTGGAGAGCCAAGTATAAGGGTGGATTTAAAATATCCAAGAATCATTAGGATTACTTTTGATTAAAAGCTAATTTAGTAAGTGGTAGGGGCGATACTCGCAACATTTCCACTTTTACGCTTCTTCTTTGATTTTTTCTTTTCATCTTCAGGTTCAATTGGTGGTCCCACAAGACTTCGCACAAAATCACATTTTGGGTCAAATGTTCGGCATATTTGCTGAACATTTGCTTCATCGGTAGCTGCTACTATTGCCCACATTTGATAGTCTTGAAACATACTGTAGCTTCTTCGCATGGTAATCTGGCCTTGCTTAAAATACACAGCTATCAATAGAGAGGATAGTAAAAACAAAATAATACTGACATTAAAAGTAATTAAATAGACTGACATCACTGCTATAAGTGGCTCCCACATTCTATTTTGTACCAACCATACTGGTGGAAGAAAAACAGCCGTTTGAGAAAATGAGGTATCGTATACATCACATTTTCTGCGAAAATCTTTTAATATTTCAAAAGTTCTAAATTCAGATTTTTCAATTAATGGTCTATCATTGAATTTGTTGGAAATAAGTTTAGCTTCCTCTTCTGAGGTGAATTTCAATACTCCGCCGAGTGGGCCTCTTGTAAAAACTTCAAAGAATGTACCATTTCTCCAAATTGTCAATAGCCATTGGCCATCATCTTCACTAGATAATAAATCAACAAGATTATCTGAGTTTGACCTAAATTCCGTACCGTCTACTGCTACTATGACGTCCTCAGTCTTAAGTTTTAACGCTTTTGTTCTTGAAGACCTACCATGTTCGGCAATCTTTAGATAGGGGGTCCCGTCAGCTTCTACCACTTTGCTGTCAGCTCCGGTGGTTCCAGTCTCACTTGCAATAGTATTTTCTGTGTCCTCAGCCATTTTTCTGTACTCGACTCATAGAAATTACGGGAATTTTATATGATTATCTCTACTTTGTAACTGCTTAATCATTTCATTATTTTTTTGTTCAAGCAATTTTATTTGCTTAGCTAAAATGTTTTGCGTGTCAGCTAAATTTTGCATTGTTTTGTTGTCTGCTAAAGTGGTAGTAACCCCTTCCAAGGAATTGGTGTATGCATCCTGAATGCCATTTATTAAGGCCTCTATTTGTGCTAACTGTCCGTTCATCTGAGATATTAATGTCTCAGATACCGTGCTCGAGAGCTGGCCGCTAAAATTAGCAATTTCTCCGGACAATTGTTCGTTCGCCGTTTTTACATGTGCTTCCATAGAATTGGTCGTACTCTTAAAATCATCTCTCATAACTTCTATTTTATTCAATACACGCTTATTTTGATCTTGAATTAGAGCTTGATTATCCATTGCCATTCGAAGATTATTTGTTGTTTCTTTCACAGCATCAACATTTTCAGCAAAAATTACTAATGCCTCTCGATTTGTGGTTGTCATGACTGATAAATCAGACATTGACCTGAAATATATCACTGATGAAAAGCCTATGGCAACCACTGCCGCCAGTATCGAGCTACCAAATATTATAGTTGTATAACGATGGATTTGCTTCACTGTTGCCTCCAACTTTTTATGTTCTCGTTTAACCTTATTATATTCTGACGTGATATCTGTGGCTGCATCCGCAGCATCCAGAGCGATCTTTATGCTTTCCTCAATTGTATCTAACTCTGCACTCATGCTAATCTCCCAACACGTTTTGCATTTTTCTTCTTTTTGAAGTGTACATTCTTTTTCTTAAAGTAAGCACATTTCATGCCAGTCGTTGCAAAAACTATATGACTAGGAAGCTTTGGGGATTTGAAACCAAAGTTTGCGCAGCCCCATGGTCTGAATTTATCATGAGTGATGAATAAATACCGACAATTACGACAAACTTTATTTTCACTCATGATTTTCATTGCCTTCTTTTACCAATTTCATCAAAAAACCTAGCAATTGGGTAACGCAAAGAACCTAGTAAACACAAGACTGAGGCGATAAAGAGTAGTGCAGACCTTATAAGGTTTCCATCATCCCAATTTTCTAAACCCTTCAAGCAGGCGTAAATCGACACTCCAAAGAATGACATTGTACTAATCCAGTCCCCATAACTTTTATGATATCTTCTTGCCACGAATTATTCCTTCTCCTGAATTATCTGGCCGTTCTCGTTAAATCTTAGATCTGCAGGTAGATCTATTTCGGGCTCGTCGACCACTTCTCCTTTGTCTACCCTGTATATATAAGCTAATGCAATAGCTACAGCATTATATAAGCGATCAGAAATTTCTTTACCAATATCGGAAGTGAAGAATAAAGCACGGGCTAATAGAGGGCTACGGAAGGTTGTAATATTTTTTTCTTTCCCAGCTTGTATGATGTCATGTGCCACTTTTCCTCTCCCCATTGCAACGACTTCTGGGGCTCCCGGTTCTCCTACAATATATCTTAAGGCTACCGCAAAGTGCGTTGGATTAGTAATTATAGCTGTTGCATTGGCCACATTTTCAACAGATTTTCGTTGCTCGGATGCTTCCATACTGGCCTGTAATTGCTTTTGCCTAATTTTCTGTTTTACTTCTGGTGACCCTTCTGTTTGTTTATATTCATCTTTTTGCTCTTGTCTTGTCATTCTGAGGGATTCAATATGCTGATGCCGTTGCCAGAAATAATCTAATGCTGCTATCACCGCTAAAGCTACCAAACTAGCAATAAGTAATAAGGGAAAAATATTTTGTAATTGGTCCAATGCCGCAGCTAAACTACCACCAGGCATCTGAAGAATTTGGGGTAGTGTTAAGTAAATGATATAAGATGCTGCGCTCATCAATAGAATAACCTTCAGAATTGACTTTCCAAGTTCAACCAAAGATTTCAAAGAAATGATGTTCTTCATCCCCTTAATAGGGTTTAATTTACTGCCCTTAAAGGACATTGCTTTAGGTGCGAAATTAATTCCGCCAACCGCAACCTGTGTTCCTAAAGTAACTAAAAAAACAGGTGTTCCAACAAGTAAACTTAACTTTAGGAAATACCAAAGTGCATAGTTAGTCTTAATTGCGGGCAAATCATCTAAACTACTATCTGCTTCAAATACAAAAAGGTCAGCCCACTCGAACAAATACTGCTTAGCCACTAGAAAGAACGCAAACATGATAACAAGGGCCATTGAAATATTTGTAAACACAAACATTTCTTTCGAAGTTAAAACTTTTCCATCTTCGCGGGCCTTTTCGATTTTCCGTTGGGAGGGTTCCTCTGTTTTTTCTTGACCGCCCTCATTTTCTTCAGCCATTACCAATCCCCCAAATCATATCCTGCATTGATTCAATAGAAGCTTCAACAAGGTCAGACATTGCAAAACCTATGGTAGATGCAGAAAAATATAGTAGAATAAATGTTCCGAGTAGTGTTATTGGAAATCCAAAAGCAAAAAGATTAAGGGTAGGGGCTGATCTAGTAATTATACCAATGGACAAGTTTATCATTAATAGAACTATAGCAATAGGTAACATTATTACTGTGGCAGCTAAAAACATCGAACCAGCAGCACCAATTCCTGATTTAAGAAGAATTCCAAGTGTTGGGAGCGAATTTATGGGTATGAATTCATAACTATCTAATAAGGTCCTAAGCACTATCAGGTGGCCATCGACAGCCAGAAATATTACTAAGAGGAATAGCATTAGAATTTGGCTAACTACAGGCGTGGATGATCCAGTATTGGGATCAACTTGTGCTGCAAAAGCAAGACCCGATGTGCTAGCTATTTTTTCTCCTGCCAGGGTCGCAGCAGAAAACCATATTGTTAGTACAAGTCCGGCACTTAGACCAATTGCGACTTCTTTTATAATAAGAACCACTCCGAAAGCAGAGGTGATAGTTTCTAAATTCAATGTATTAGCCTGATTTTGAAAAATGGCTAAAGTCAGCACCATTCCAAAGAGTATTCTTACTGGCAGTAGTACATATCCTGCACCAAAGATAGGGGATGCAATTAAAAAAGCACTGATACGAAAACTACAAAAAAAGAATAGGAGGAGTTGATCAAGAACAATTTGAAGATTTAACCCTGGTAGTGGTCCTATGTTTGCTTGAGAAATGTCAAACATTTAACTAAAGCCTAATCCAGCAACTCTATCGAAAATGAAAGTGAAAAAGTCTACCAAACTTACAAGCATGAAATTTGAGAGAAGTGCAAAAGTCAAAACAACTATAACGAGCTTAGGTACAAAACTTAAAGTCATTTCATTAATGGTTGTCGCCGCCTGTACGATGCCGATAATAAGGCCGACACCTAAGGCTACAGCCAGTAATGGACCTGCCGTCAAAATTATTTGATAGAAAGCTAGCCTCAAAAATTCAACATTCGAATCAAAATCCATTCATCTTATCCTATGTAGAAGAGTATGTAGCGACTAGTGATCCGACGGTCATAGCCCAACCGTCTACCAATACGAATAATAATAACTTAAAGGGCAACGATACCAACATAGGGCTTAGCATCATCATACCCAGTGACATTAAGGTAGAAGCAATAACCATATCAATGACCAAAAACGGCAAAAATAATAGGAAGCCAATTTGGAATGCAGTTTTTAATTCTGATGTAATGAAGGCAGGTAATAGGACAGGCAGTGGAACTTCCGAATTACTTTCATAGTTGGCGTCCCCAGCCATGTCTGCGAACATTTGCAAGTCATTTTTCCTTGTATTGTATACCAAGAAATCTTTAGCTATGTCACTAGCTTTTGATAAGGATTTTTCTGCAGACATATTGCCCTCTAAGTATGGAGTGAGAGCGGTTGAATTAATTTTTGACAAGGTAGGAGACATAATAAAGAGTGTTAAGAATAGCGCTACTGCGACTAAGACTTGGTTCGGTGGGGTCTGCTGGGTTCCCATAGCTTGGCGCAAAATGGACAGCACAATGATAATTCTTGTGAAAGAAGTCATTCCAAGAATTAGTGAGGGAAGTACAGTAAGACTTGTCATTAAAGCCAATATTTGCAGGGATAAAGAGTAAGTTGTTTCACCATCTGCGGAATCGGAAACATTAATTGCAGGTAACCCCAGACCAAAGTTTTCAAACACGCTTTCTGCTTGCATTGGACTATTAATCATTACGAAGAATATGAGAGTAGTAACCCCAATCATGATTTGTGTGATATGTTTCATTCTCTATAACTCACTGCTGGATTCATTTGTCTGGCTGTCTGAATAGCTTTACTGAGTGGGTGATCGATATTCTTCCCAGGCAAGTTGGTCTCTACACTAGTAGCTTTTATGTTTGAATTTGATCTAGTGGTTGATTTTTGTTGGGGGCCCGCTTTTACTAGATTTCTTTTTGAACTAGTTGAGGGATTTTTTTGTGTCTGACCCAATGTTATTAGGGAGCTTTTTTTACCTTTATTTGAGATAAGTAGGAACTGAATGGAATCTACAGAAATTATTCTCAATTTTTCCGTTGAACTCAGAGCTTTTTCTTCTATTAGCTGAATTCTTTTATTCGATCCCCAGGTTCCAGAGAGTTTGCCTTTATTCTTTGTAACAAAAACTTGTAGCGCTACAAGTCCTAGTAAGAAAATTCCTACAGTAAGGATCTGGGTGAAATTTATGCCTTCTATATCCATTTTTTTGCCTCTTTCCACAAAGAGAAAGGCAAAAACTGTGCCAGATGCTAAAACTCAATATATATAAGGTTTTTGTCCTTAGAATAGATTCAATGTCAAAGAAATGACATCTCGATTAAATACTTTCCATCCTTTTTTCAGGATCAACTATTTCAGTGAAACGTACCCCAAATCTTTCTCCCACCATGACAACTTCTCCCTTTGCAATCATGGTACCATTGGCCAGGATATCAAGGGGATCGCCAGCTAGTCTGTCTAATTCGACAACAGATCCTTCACCCAATCTTAATAGTTCTCGGATCTTTATTTCTGCTCCTCCGACTTCTACGGTAAGTGCTACATCAATGTTTTCTAAAACTTTTAGGTTTTCAGTTCCACTACTTTGAGAACTAGTTTGGTCTTCAACTGAGTTAGTTTCCGATGCAGGTGGGTTACCTTCTGCGGGTGCAGTTTCCTCTGAATTTTCTTCGGCCATTTCTTATCCCTTCCTATCTTGGGTGGTGTCTTATGATGACAGACGTTTGTTTAAATTGATTGCTGACTGACCAGAAACTTCCCCCATCTCTCCCAAAAAAATGGGTTTATCTTCAACTCTTATTTCAACACCTTCTCCAATTTGAATCGGTATCACTTCACCTGGTTTCACATTAATTAATTTACTCATCGATACAACTGGCTTGCTAAGTCTCGCGGTAACCTTTAACGGTACTTCTAGTACCGCTCTTTCAAGTCTTTGTCGCCATGAAACATCATCTTCAACTACATCAGATTGAACTTTTGAACGCAGTAAAGAGGCAATTGGCTTTAGGGTTTGAAGGGGATAAATCAAATCGAAATTAGCAGCATCCATTCCAGGTAACTGGACTACAAAAGAACAAATAATTACCAGCTCAGATCCATCCACAAAAGAAACAAATTGAGGATTCACTTCCCTACCTTGGACTGTAAGGTTTATGGGCATTAAATCTTTCCAGGCAGCTTCCAGCATTCGATTCAAGCCTTCCGAAATAATCTCTATTAGTCTATCCTCTGTAGATGTGAATTCTGTTTTTTTACTCTTATCGGGTCCGAGTTGTCCCCCGTAAAAAGAGTTTGTTAAAATTGAAATGAACGTGGGATCCATAACTAACATCATGTTACCACGTAATTCTTCCAGGCGACTTGCGGTAAGACTCATAAAGCTTTCTATTCCCGATGTGTATTCATCAAAGGTTTTTACTTCAGGTGGAAATGAAGAAATTCTAGGTTGGATCCTCAGCATTGGCAAAAAGACTGCTCTAGAAAAACGCGCAAAGCGCTCGTTGATCATCCTCAAGGCATAGTAGTCTCCAAGAAGGGTTAGGTCATCTGACCCAAATTTAAATGGACGCACATTTGCAGAATCTGATACATCAGAACTACTCGTCCCCTCACCATCTTGTAATCCTTCTATGAGTGCATCTACTTCATCACTAGATAATTTTCTTGATGATACCAAAGTAAGCTACCCCTCTATTGTAGCATGAAAGATGTAAAATGGACCGACTCAACGCCTCCAAAATCTTCCAGCTCCGTAAGCTTTTTATTAATTGCCTCAGCTATAGCTGCTGAAAGGGCGTCTCTACCTGCCTTTCCTTGTATTTCCTCCTCCGAAAATTCACTCATCATACCTAAGATTTCTGATCTAAGTGATAATTGATGCATTTCTACATTGGCCATAACTGTATCGTCGTATTGTGTTGAAACACCTATACCAACTTGTAGAAACTTTGTCGAATTTCTTAAATTTGTGGTGAATGTTCCAGAAAATTCATAATAGGTAGTGACAAAGTTTTCTACCTCTGGGGCTATTTTCTTATCAGGATCAGATTCTGCAGCTTCTGCAGCTGCCTTAGCCTCCTCAGCTTCTTTCATTTTTCTTTCAATAATTTCTTCTATTTCCTCAGAAGGATCGGCTGCTTTACTGCCAAAAAGAAAAAAGCCTACACCTAGACCAATTCCCACTAGTAAGATACCCCCTCCGATGAACATTAGCAACTTCAGTAAACCACCCTTCTTCTTTTCTTCCGTATTTTCATCAGCCATGGTAAATTCCTTTATGCTATAAGATTAATGGTCTGGTTTAGAGATTGAATAGTGTTTGATCCTGATGGAAGATCTTCTTGGTCAGCTTCTTTGTCCTCGGATGGCTTATCTTTTTGACCCTTTTCATTATTATTCTGGTCATGGGTTCCTTTTTTCTCATGATCCGAATTAGTATTTAGATTTGATAACTTTAGTCCGGATCCTTCTAACATTTGTGATAGTTTAGCTTCAGACTCTGCAAGTAAAAGTGCTGCACTCGATGTCTCTGTAATAATACTAATTTTAGCAGCGTCATTATGTAAGCTGAGAGAAATTGTAAGCTTACCAAGATTCTTAGGTTTCAAAGCTAGTTCGATGCTTTCCTTCCCGTTTTGTAGTGCTTGTTGAACCCTATTTAGAAGATTCTTACTCCAGGACCTATCCAACATATTTAGATGATCTAAGACTGTACTTGAATTTGCTTGAGTAGCGCTACCTGAATTAAGTTGACTCCCCGAGTTGCTATTGTTTGACATTGAAGAGTTTGAATTTGAGTTTGAGGCTGTTATGGAGGCATTAGGGCCTGTGTCAGCCTTCAAAATTTCCTTCCCAGAGGAGGTTTGGAAAAATTTTGGTAATTGAAAGCCTTTATCCGAACTTTTCTCAACAAGCTGCTTTGGTTCAAGATTTAGCATTTCGGACTTTTCTTTTATTTGAGTTATCCTTAAAGTATCGGAAAGGGATTCGTTACCCTGGTACGCTTTCTTTACCATATTATCTATGCTTTTCTCGATAGTTGATGGCTTTACTTCCTTATTAATAGATTGAAATTCTTTGAGAATTTGGCTACTCATTGGGACAGTTTTTTGGTTCTTCTGCTCTAAAATGGTATCCTTTGCATGGAAAGATACTGTTTCAGAATTTTCTTTGACAACCGCAGCCAATTTTTGGAGAAAATCGGTTTTATTATCGGTACTCGTCAGCTTAAGAACTAAACTAAAAGATCCCATGCTAGCAGTAGTATTTGGGGGAGTCCAGTTTGACCTTATTATCGGAGGATCAGTGACTTTATTTGATGGATTTCCGTTAGGATCATGAAAGTTCCCCACCATAGTTGTTGATATTTCAGGATTTTGTACTTTCTCTGCAAAATCTGAGGTTGTAATATTCAAATTTGTTGGGATAAGAGAAATCTCTTGATCGATTTCCACCTCTTCATTGTCCGAAGAAACCATTCCAAAGAGTGCATCAAACATGCCAGTTCCCTCTGTATCTGAATTATTAGCTAGGCCTTTAATCCCCTCTGGGAATTTAGAATCACCCTTAGAACAAATCTCAGTCATAATAATTTTTAAACAATCTAATTATACCTATACGGGCTCATTCTGCAATTTGAATGCCAGTTTAGCCCCATTAGGAGTTAAACACTCCGCGCTTAATGGTGTTAGCAGGTGAGGATAGGAGAGATTTTTTCTCCCCCTCTTCCAATTCGAGTCTTTTGTGCATGTCAGCCTTTTCAAGTGACTTTAGCATTTTTTGATTTCGGACAGCTATCTTTTTGTTCACCTGCTTATTTTCTTCCACTAGGAACTTGGTTCGATTTTCTGTCGCAGAAATTTGCTCCTGAATTTGAAAATCGTACCATTTGTCTGATCTTAACTGCAAAGCAGTAACCGTTTTACCATCCTCTTGTTTATTTGCCCTTATCTCTTTTAGTTGGGAATTCATAGCATTATTTTTCTCTATTTCTTTCGCAATAGATTTTACCTGTTTGAAGAACTTATTTCTTTCAACTTTTTCCTTTAAGGCCATTAGTTCAAATAATTTACTCTTAGGTCGCATCAGATTATCCACTTAGGACTTTTTCTAGATCATCTTTAGAGGATTCAAAATCAGCTTTTATATCCTGTGTCTGTTGTAGATAAGACACTAGGGCTGGCCAAAGGTTTACAGCCTCATCAAGTTCTGGGTCTTGGCCGGCGGAATATCCTCCCATTAATATTAAGTCCCTATTTTCTAGGTAAAGTGAGACTAATCTTCTAAATTTGTTCGCTGTTTCCTGGTGCTCTATGCTAGTAATCTCGGTCATAACACGACTTATTGAGTTTGGAATATCTAAGGCTGGATAGATTCCAAGCTGGGTCTGTTCTCTTGATAACAAAATGTGACCATCCAAGATTGCTCTGGCCGTGTCGACCACAGGGTCATTATTGTCATCTCCATCAGCTAGAATGGTATAAAATGCTGTTATAGAACCTTGAGTACCAATCCCTGTTCCAGATCTTTCTACAAGTTTTGGAATTAGTGAAACTACTGATGGTGGATAACCTTTTGCTGTGGGCTGTTCCCCTAAGGCTAGACCAATTTCCCTTCGGGCGTGGGCAACTCTAGTAAGAGAGTCCATTATGAGGAGAACATTTTTGCCTCGGTCACGAAAAAACTCTGCGATAGCAGTAGCCCTATTTGCACCTCTAATTCTAAGGAGGGGCGACCTATCAGCTGGCACTGCTACTACCACAGTGCGTGATTTGGCTTCACTGGTTAATATGTCATTTACGAATTTTCCAACTTCACGACCTCTTTCACCGATCAAACCAACCACTATCACATCAGCATTAGTATTCTTACTCATCATCCCCAGTAGAACGGATTTTCCAACTCCAGAGCCAGCAATGATCCCGATGCGCTGACCTTGCCCAACGGTCAAAAGACCATTAATACCTCTAATACCAACATCCAATGGGTCTGTAACAGGTTTTCGGAGGAGTGGATTAAGCTGTACTCCATTTAATGGCCAGGTGTCTCGTAATAGGGGAATATGATCACCATCTAGTGGCTTTCCAAGAGCATCAATCACTCTTCCTAGCAAATTCAGCCCCACCGGAATTGAATAACCATCATCTTTTAGAGATACTGTTAGCCCAGATTTTATCTGTGCTCCAGGTTGGAACAGGGACAAACAGTTATTTCCATTATTAAAACCGACGACTTCAGCTTTTTCTTTTGTTCCTTGGTCTGTTTCCACTTCACATATGGCTCCAATGTTTGCAGGAAAACCATCACATTCAAGTAAATTTCCATCATAGCGGGATACTTTTCCTGAAAGTATTAGATTCGTGGGTTTAAGGCTAACTTCCACATTTTCTATTAAATTTTGGGTAATAGTAGTAGTCATATGTATTGTTCTCTTTAAAAAAATCGGTATCAAACGGCAATTTCATATTGCCTTACTAATTAGATGAGTTAGATATCCTTTTTTGGGTATGGCTGTCCTAGTCATTTTCTTTGTTCTTGTCTTCAAGAATATTGTCTGCAACCATTTGTGTATCTTCCTCCAGATCCTTTGGTAATGAAATTTTCTCTTGGTCAGTAATGTTGTTAGTTGGTGAAGATGGTTTGTCTACAGCCGACTCATTTTGATTTGTTACATTTTTGTTTTGATTGTGAGCTTCTTGGGTGTCGGCTAAGCCTTGAATTTCTTCAGTCTCCGACTCAGTAGAAGTATCTTTGGACTGGAAATCTGAATTTTCGTCAGGTGTAGGTAGTCGGCCATCTTCCGAGTTAGCCAATTCGAAGTTTCTCACTCCCGGTTGGTCATCTGAATTATAACGATTCTGTAAGCTATCTTCCAATGACACTCCACCAACCTCAATAATACTATCTCCATGTTCCAAAGTTTGGTCTGCGCTAATACTGAATTTGGAAAGAATTTTGGACTCATTCATTAAGTTAGAGACATTTTCATAATCTTCAGGATTTAATTTTAGAATATGATTATTTGCTTTACTTTTGATAGCTTGAGCAAGATTTTCAATCTTTTCAGTAAATTTTTCAGGCATTTCTAATATAGCAGCACCAACCCGTTCACTTGAGATTTTCAAAATCTCCTCTTTTAGTTTCCTTTCTAACAGGCTTGTATCAATTGTAATATTCTCTTCTAAACGCTCAATCAAAGTTTCAAAGGTTTTAAGACTTTTTTCTATTCGAGTAGCCTGAGCAGTTTCAAATTTTTTTGTAGTTTCTGCTATTCCGTTTTGATACGCCTCTTCTTTCTCTGATTCAGTATATAGTTTTTCTTTGATTGGCACTCCAATGGCGGTTTTTTCCGCTTGATTTGAAATTTCTTTTTCTTCGTTGAGTGTTGGGTTTTCAAGACTAATTGCATCAATATTTGAGTCTTCATTATTTTCTTCTGATGAACCATCAGTAGATTGTTCATCAGATTTAGTCTCTATCATATTCCTGGCTGATTCATTATCTTCAACAACATGACTGTTTCCAGCCTCTTGGCTGGCTGTATCTGATTGGCTGCCATGATCATTCGTACTGCTTTCTTCGTCAGATATTTGTTTGTCAATGGTTGCCTGATTTTTTTCCTCAGGTTTAGACTTTTTATATACATTTTCTTCAGTAGCTTTTGAGGCCATTTCGGGGAGCGATAAAGGCTTGAAAGGCTGTATAACCTTCTTTGGAAAATAAGGATTCTCTCTATATTTGTTTGAGGCCAACGTCTTCATTAGGCTGGCGATTTCGTCATCAGCCAAGGAAGACTCATTTTTTTTGTCTAATTCGTCGATCATCATTTTTCTCAGTGGGTTTATTACACGTAATCATCACCGCCCCTGCCAGCAAGAACGATTGTACCTTCGTCTGACATTCGTCTGGCAACATTAATGATGCGTTTTTGGGCTTCTTGAACTTCTGTTAAGCGCACTGGGCCCAGTGCTTCCATTTCGTCTTGTATATTTGCTGCTGCCCGGCTTGACATACAGCTAAATATTTTGTCTGCAAGGACATCATCTGTTCCCTTTAAAGCAAGGACTAGATCTTCCGTATCTACGCTTCGCATAAGAGTTTGAAGCGATTTATCATCAGACATGATCAAGTTGTCAAATACAAACATAGCCTCTTGGATAGCTTGCATTAGATTACGATCTTTCTTTGCCACAGCCTTAAATATTGCCTGTTCAGTATCTCCAGTAGTAAAATTCATAATTGCTGCTGCAGCTTTTATGCCCCCTACTTGAGATGCTCTGAGTGTTGTGTTGGCTTGGAACTTCTTTTCCATGACGGCTTCTAGCTCCCGTATGGCATCAGGTTGGACATTTTCTAGGTTGGCTATTCTCTCTACGATTAGGGGTTGTAGCTCCTCTGGTAACATATTGAGAACGTCTGCTCCCATGGCTGAATCAAGATAGGAAATAATGAGAGCGATTATTTGTGGATGTTCATCAACTATTAGTTCAGATATTGCGCGGGCATCCATCCAATCTAAGATTTCTATTGGGCGCTCACTGCTCGATGGAGTAATTCTTCCTAAAACAGATTGGGCCCTATCTTCCCCCAAGGCTTTTGTCATTACATTTCTGATATAATTCCCAGCTCCAAGTCCAAGGCTTGTCTGCTCTTTAATGATAGCTAGGAATTCATCTAGAACCCTGTTTACAGTGTCTTGATCTATCCCCTGAACTGAATACATAGCCGTCCCCAGGTGCTGTACTTCTTTTGGTGAAAGGTTTTTTAAAATTTCTGAAGCTTCATCTTCTCCTAGAAGCATCATTAAAATTGCTGACTTTTGTGTACCACTAAGTCCGTCAAATGTGCTTTCTTCTGCCATGGAACCCTCTATGAATTTTTCTATCTTTACAATCTAACAAATTTCTTGTTTCAGGAAAAGCTGCATCCCTTAACTTGGCCCCATGTCTTTACTAATCATTTCTTTAAAGACGTTGGAAACCTTGCCTGCTTCTTCAGAGACAATCATCCTAATTACTGCTACTTTGTCATCATAAGTATTGGCTGTATCCAGCATATCGGCTGAAATTGCTTGTTTTTTGGGTTTCAGTTTGGCTTTTATATCTTCCAAAGACTCCCCTTCTTGGACTTCTACAGTATCCACATCAACTTCATCTTCCATACCAACTAGGACTTCACCAGGTGCACCAGGTCCTATCGGTATCATTATCCTATTTAGTAGTGGTCTTATAACGCCTAGGGCTACAATCGATAGAATTAATATGGTCACTAGTTGTTTAAGTAGGTTTTTAATCAAAGGAATTTCGTGCCATTCCTTTGCAACACCTTCCAACGTTGAAATGAAGGGAGAACTACTAACAGTTAAGGTATCACCTCTTTCTTGATCAATACCAATCGCACCAGAAAGTAATTTTTCAATTTCAGCGAGCTTTTCAGCTGGTAAAGGTTGTCCTTCCTCCAAACCTGTTTCTGGATTCACAACTACCGTTTCTCTCAAAAGAACCGCAGCGGTTATCTTTACGATTGTGTTCGAGGGCTTTTGGGTCGTCGAAATAGTTCTACTCACTTCAAAATTCTCTATGTCACTTGAGGAACGAGTTCTAATTCTATCATCTGAAGTATTTTCAGACGGGGACGTACTCAACTCAGCTTGGGTTGGGGGTGTATTGGCTACAGCACCAGGTATTCCTCGGGCAGGCAGATCAGTTGATAGGTCCAAGGTAGTTTGTTTACTTCTTGTTGCTGTTCCCTTGGGATCCACTATCTCTTCCGTTGTCTCGTTTCTGGTAAAATCAATATCCAAATTCACTTGTGCGCTTACATTTCCTGGTCCTACAATAGGTGTCACTAAGGATATTATTCTACTTCGATAGATACTTTCCAAACGCATCCTATGTTCTAATTGGCTATCAGATAGAATACTATCTGGATCATCTGCAGATTTTGATAGTAAAGCCCCATTCTGATCAACAACTGTTACATCTTGCTTTGACATATTCGGTATAGACGAAGAGACAAGATGAACTATCGCAGTTACTTGACTTGCTCCGAGAGTTCTCCCGTATGGAAGTTGGACGAAAACAGAGGCAGTAGGAGGTTGTTGATTTCTAACAAATACAGATTTTTCAGGTAAGGCCAGATGAACCCTGGCCGATAATACGTCCTCTATCTCTCTTATGGATCGGGCTAATTCTATTTCCTGGGTCTGTTTTAATCGCATTAATTCTACCGAGCGGCTTGAACCTAGCGGAAGATCATTCAAGCTCTGGTAACCTCCAGGAACAGAGGCTGGCAATCCTTGAGCGGCTAGGGAAATCCGAGAGCTATGATAGTCGTCTACAGGGACTAGAATGTCACCAGTCGTAGGATCAAGAGTTACACTGACCCCTTGATTCCTCAGAGCGTCCACAACTTTAGATTTTTCTGAGTCTGGAAGCGAAGCGTACAAAGTTGTACGTTCTGGTTGCTGTAAAATAGCATAAACTAACAGACCAATTCCGACAGCTATAACCGCTATTATAGCTGGGAATGATCGTTGGAAACTTGGTTGGGAGGTAAACCTTTGCACATTTGCCAAAAGACGACTGGTTTGAGTCACCAAACCATTATCAGTTCTATTTGTCGCTGCTGAGAATTCTGTAGTATCTGTCATTTTAACACCTAGATTAAGTCAGAAAATGGTCATTTTTACACTGGCATATTCATAATATCTTTATATGCAGAGAGGACTTTATTTCTTACGTTTAAAGTTAACTGAAATCCAAGAGATGAAATTTGTTGCTTCATCATTACTTTGCTTAAATCTGTTTCTATCCCTAATTCAAAATTCTTGGCACTTAGGACGGCATCTTCTTGAGCTTTGGCCACTTCGCGTATAGCACCGGTCATTCTATCGGTAAAAGGGGTTTCAGGTATATTGGGCCCAAGGGTTTCCTTGGCAGGATTTAAAACCTTTTGGTGAAAATTCATTACCTTGTTTTCTAGACTTGCAGGGTTTATTTTAGACATTTCCAGCTTCCTCTCTTGTGGTAGCTTTTGAAAGCACCTGATTTCTTAAGTTTTCTTGAACACATTCACTGCTACTCTCAGAGTCTACAATAATATCTAGCTCTGATATTCTCTCTCCGGAGCTTAGGACTAACGCCCTTTGCACAACATTCTCTAATTCCCTCACATTCCCAGGCCAACTATAACTTAGGAGGGTATTTATGGCTCCAAAATCAATAAATGGGATTTTAGTGATATCAGCAACATGCCTTAGGAGTAAATTTGTGATGATTGGGATTATATCATTCTGACGCTCTACCAGTGCTTTTGTTAAAAGTGGAAAAACATTAAGTCGATAATATAAATCTTCCCTAAACCGATTTGCAGCGATTTCCTTGGACATAGCTCTATTTGTAGTCGCTATTACTCTCACATCTACTGGAATTTCTTGTTGAGAGCCCAGTGGGGTAACGATTTTTTCCTGCAAAACTCTTAATAATTTTGCTTGTAACGAAAGTGGCATTTCAGAGATTTCATCTAATAAAAGGGTTCCACCATCTGCAGCTCGGAAAATACCTTTGTTAGAAGTTGATGCACCAGTGAAGGCTCCCTTTTCGTGACCAAAAAGGATTGCCTCCAACATATTTTCGGGAATAGCGGCACAATTGATACCGACAAAGGCGTTATCTTTTCTATTAGAATGTTGGTGAATAAATTTTGATAGCACCTCTTTTCCTGTTCCTGTCGGGCCATTAATGAAAACGGTTACATCAGCTTCTGAGACCTTTTTTGAAAGTTTAAGTAGTTGGACACTATTAGTATCTCCAGCAGTCATAGCTTTCTTTGGTTGAATCAAACTGAGAAGAAGTTGAAATGAAAAATTTTCAGTAGGATTATTAGAGGTTTTTTCTTTTCCCAGGTGAAAGCGAATGAGGTTACCACCCAAGTGATTTTCGATCTGATAATTTTGACTCTCTTCGTTCACTACGATGACATTCTTTGCCCGCACTTTTCTCGCAGCTTCCAATAATGGTTGCTGACCTCCTATTTTATTTTCCCACGCAGCAGAACAAACAAACGTATTATTATTGGATGCTACGTTTGCTCCCGCTTCGGCTCCTACATCAGAGATCAACGATGTACTGATGATCCGATCAGTAAGAGACTTATTAATCTGTTCTGCTAATCTGAAATCACTGCTCTTAATATAGATTGATGTCATGTCGATCCTCTTTGTCCGTCTCTCGATTAAAGGCAAGAAGTGGGCCAATATTAAATATTTATGGAAAAATAATTGTAGGTACTCTTTTTATAAGGGAGACGACTTGTCTTAAAATAACTCCAAATCGTTTCCTGAGAGTATCTATTCAAAATTTTGACAAAAAATTATCTTTGTGTTTTATTATTATTCAAAAAAATGACAGGCATTAGAATCTAGATGGTGGTTGGAGATGATGGACAAGTTGATTGTCGGTGTAAGTAGTCCGTGCAAAGAACTTAAGCGTCTAATAAGTATGGTTGCAAAAGCTAGCACAACCGTCTTAATTTTGGGTGAAACAGGTTCTGGAAAGGAACTTGTTGCAAAGGGTTTGCACTTAGAGTCCGGTCGTAAAGGTCCGTTGGTTTCAGTTAATTGCGCTGCTATTCCGTCTGAACTATTAGAATCAGAGTTATTTGGGCATGAAAAAGGATCCTTCACAGGTGCGGATAAACCTCGTGCTGGGAAATTTGAACAGGCGGCAGGGGGAACATTGTTTTTGGACGAAATTGGAGATATGCCCATTTCCCTTCAATCAAAGTTATTAAGAGCGCTTGAGGATAAGGCTATCCAGAGAGTTGGTGGTAATAAAACTTTTAAGTTAGATTTCAGATTGATCTGTGCAACTCACCAGGATCTAAATTTGAAGGTAGATAAGGGAGATTTCAGAGCAGATTTGTTTTATCGAATAAATGTGTTTCCAATAGACGTCCCAAGATTATCTGAGAGGGCTGTAGATATTCCTCTTATTTTAAATAAAATACTAGAGGATTTTGAATTCTTGGATGGTTCGATAAATATTGCTCCAACATTTGACGAAACAGCTCTGAGTGCCCTTCAAAAATATTCTTGGCCTGGGAATGTGCGTGAACTTAAGAACTTAATAGAAAGGGCTTGCGTTCTTTTTAACGGAAAATCGATAAACTCAGAACATGTAAAAAATAATCTTTTGAAAATCAAGGTTCCTGATCATGGTGAGGAAAGTACAGCATTGTGGGATGCAGCAGCAGATTTGGTTGGAATTCCTACAGGCCACGATGAGGATACAACTGCACTTCCGTTACCACATCCAGACCAATATAAAGACTGGTTTGCATATTTTGATAATATTGATCTAAGACGTCACTTGCAGGATATCGAAATAGTGTTAATTGAAGCTGCGCTGGAAAAATCGACTGGGCAGGTTAGCCAAGCTTCAGGCATGCTGAAATTACGTCGAACAACCTTGATTGAAAAAATGAAAAAGCTTGCGATTGAAAAGTCGTCCTTTTGAGAGATTTTTACTCTTTATATCCTTTAATGGCTTTCATTCTTTTGTGAGCAGCCTCGGCATTCTTGGTACCTGCTTTTGATATTTCAGAAATCATTTTTTCATTTTCTTCAGCTATTGATTTAATGATATCAAAATTCTCTTCACTCAATTGTTTGACTCCGACAGAAAAAATTTCATTTATAATTGATTTCCTATATTGATCTAATCTAAGTATTTCTACGTAATCATGGCTTTGCTGGGCAGTGGTTATACGCACCGAAATATCTTTCAAATTATCTACTAAGTGTTGCATACAAATCCAATTATTCAGAAGCCACTTTTGACCAAGCGTTTTTTATTTCCACTATGCTATTTAGGGCGGTCGAACTCTTATTTATGAAACCGGCTCTGAGATCCTTTATGAGGTGGACTCTTAGAAATTCGTATAACCGAAAAAGGTCATTTGCGATCTGCCCACCTTTCTCTAGGTCTAGGCTTGACTGCAGCATGTAAATAACAGAAATAGCACGAGAGAAACTTTTGGAGCGACTTAATAAGTCACCAGATTTTATGCTGATATTTTTTTGAAAGGATCTCACTGCCTTGATAAGTTCATCCATCACCAGAATTACAACGGTCTCAGGATCTTTGGCTTCAGCTGCCCCAAACATGTCAGTTTTACGATAGGCTTTCGCTACTTTTTCAAATTGCATTTTTATCTAAATCCCTAGGTATATTGCCAAACTATCAATTTTATGTATGATAACGTCATGATTATTTCAACAAATGATCTCAACTCTAGTAATGCCAGGTTCCAGGATTCCAGACCTGGTTCAGTTAATGTTGCACCTCCAATTGCAAAAATAATGCCACCAGGAAGTAACCCTAGTGCGAACGTGAAGCCAGTTAATCTCCTTAATCATTCAGGGATCACAAATGAGAATAATTTTTATGGTTCGAGGGCTAACAAGAAGCAGGCCCCTAGTACGGTAACAGCGGAGGCCTATTTAGCGGCCAGAATAAGTCTTAGGCCTGTATATATACATAACGAGATAATTACTAGAATTCAGAACGTGTCTAACCTTTCAAAGGACCCGCCCAGGTTTAAGGATCAAGTTGATCTGATCGCGTAGTTCCGTTATAAAGAGTCAAAGATTGTTGGCTCTGATTTCATTAAATCCCCAAACCATCCAATCCCATCTTCTTCTTGTATTTGCCAACCAACTGGGACTTCTGTAGTTAAGCCTGAGCGAGAACTGAAAACGAATGCTTTGAATAAAATAACAGCTTTCTCTGCACTATAATCCCGTGTTTTCAGTGGCGCAAACTCATCAATGAAAAGTCCTTGAAGTTTTCTAGGCTTATTATTTGCATGAAATTTTACCCTTTTAAATATGTATGAATTAATGTATTGTATCGCAGTTTCTCCGGCTTCTATTTCATTAAGAAATTCTAAAACTTTTGTCCCTGCTTCCTCTATAGATTCAGCCTTAATCTCATTATAGTGCTGATTTAAACCATCCGTTAGATAGTTGGCAAAAGAAGACATTGGGGCATTTCCAGTTAGAAATCCCCCTGCGGCTTTTGCTACACAAGCGCTAAATACCCATTCTGGACAGAATTTAGCCATACTTTCTCCTAGGCTCCATATTTCATTTATTTACAATAACACATCCAGGAAGATGTTATCATATACAGAAATCGGGTCTAGAAGATTTTGAGAAAATTTTTTAAAATTATTAGATCTTATTACTAGAAATAGAGGTCCAAGCATCTACTAAGGAACTTATGATAGCAATCACACTATCGATTTCGTGTTGTTTATCATCCTTAATTATTTTTGCCAGCTGGTCTAAACTATAAACATATATTTGATCAAGATTAGAAGCAATTTCCCCTCCATTCTCGAAGTTGAGACTAGATCTAAGTATTTCAAGTGCTGCGATTGATTTTGATGCTTCCAGTCCCCCAACTCTACTTCCTTCACTCATTTGCTTTCGCATAACTAGTAAGTTTCGTTTGAGATCTTGAAAAGTTAATTCTATTAACCTGTGAGGCGATGCCCCATCTATCTCAGAGAGATTGGTTTCTTTATATGCATTTAGTGCTGATTGAACATTCATGTGTATCCTCCAACTTGTCAATTAATAGTAACGACACAGAAAAAAAATATTTAATTCAAATGTCATAAAAATAACAAAAGCAGCGTCGTTTTATTCACTACAATTAAGCAAAGATTGGCACGAATTTTGCAGATTTTGAGAGTTTATTAACTCTAGTTTAAACCAGGAGTATCTTTTGACAGTAGATTATCTGAGTGTCTTGAATAAAAAGGGGTCTGGGTTAAATATTACTCAGATTGTTGATAGTTTGGTTGAGGCCGATACCGTTCCTAAGAAGAATATGCTAACTGAGGATCAGACAACAAAACAAGCTGAAATATCTGCCTTTGCCGAAGTTGTGAGTGAGCTAAATTCGCTCAAAACAGATTTAACAACATTGTCAAACTCAAATAAATACCTTCCGTCCTCAACAAATACAGCTTTAAGTATCACTGTGACAGACAATTCAACTGCAAAAAATCTTTCGTCTGATGTAAGAGTTGTGTCTTTAGCTTCACAACAGACCCTTGAGTTTGCAGGTTCCTCACCATTTAACTCTCCTACAGCCTCTATTAATACGGGAACATTGACCTTAACCTTAGGATCGTGGAACTCAGATAATACGTTCACCAATAAATCACCAGCGGTCACGCATAGTGTGAAAGTCGATACTAATAACAATACGCTTCAGGGGCTAGCTGCATCTATTAATTCTCTGTCAGATATTACAGCGTCTGTTTTACAAACCTCTTCTGGGGTGTATTCTCTAGTCGTCAAATCAGCTATGGGAGCTAACAATGCAATAAAGATTACCACCGGAGATGCTGGATTAAATCAATTTAGAGCTGATCCCACTATCAATATAGGTACGCCAACTCCACGCTCAGTCCAAAAAGCTTCAGCATCTGATGCCGAATTAACAGTTGATGGTGTAACAGTAAAACGGACCAGTAACACGATAGCGAACATTTTTTCAGGCTATACTTTGGATTTAAATAGTACAACCACTTCAGCATTCAGGGTTAGTTCTTCTCTGGATGATGACTCTGCCTATCTAAATACCAAAACCTTAGTAGATCGTTTGAACTTCACAAGGAGCTATTTTACTGAGATTTTAGACAAGGGAGTAGAAGATGGTGAGGCTGGAACTTTAGCTTATGACCCAGTGATGAGTGCAATTTCAAAAAAACTGAGAAGTTTCAGTGAAGGCCAAATAATAGGGTTTGGGGCTAATTCAAAATATTTGTCGGAATTAGGTATTAGTACTAAAAGGGACGGAACACTTTCAATAAATGAGAAAACATTTCGGGAGGCAATAAAGAATGACTCCAGTAGTTTTGATGCTATTTTTAATAGTTCCGTAACCTCTGATAATACAAATTTAGTTCTGAATAAGAATACGTTTAGTTCACCTAAGCCAGGTAGTTACGCATACGTTTTTGACTCCTCCAAAGCAGCCAGCCCAGTAGATTTGAGGTCATCCTTAGGCGGGGTTACAATGTCAGGTGGAACCGATATCAGTACAGGTCAATCCTATTACTCTGCAATTAGTGGTGACGCTATGGGTGTGAACATAATCCCACAAACCAGTGTTTCGTCGGCTACTGTATATGTTGGTGAGAGCATGGTCGACTCGATGAACAACTATTTAGAACAAATTCTTGCCTCCTCAGGGGATATTGAAAGGCGAAAAAGCACTCTCAATAAGGATTTAGTTGATATTGAAGCAGATTTATTGGGTATGGAAAGTAAAGTAGACACCATACGGGCAAGATATTTGGAACAATATTCTGCTATGGAAAGTGCTGTTACCAGTCTTAAGGGAACTGGAGAATACCTTGAAAATATGATAAAGAGTTGGAATGAATCAGACGACTAGTAGTTTGTACTGTTGATCAATTGAATCTACTTTTCTCAATACATTAAATTTATCTTGCCAATATTCTGTCCCAATTCATGGATGATAAATATTTTTAGATTGATCCCAGCTTTTTATTTTATCTTTGACTTAGGTTTAGATGGTGATGGTTCTTGAAAACCCAATTTTGAACATCATTTGCTGCATAAGAGTAATGTTTTTGTATCTTTAAAGTCTGCCTAAACTCACTTCCAGATATTTCTGTGAGATATTCTTTTGAATGATTGCAGTCATCATGAAGTACGATACCACGGCAAGCTGAGCAGTGATAGGCGCCACCGTGAGTTATTATTTTAATCGATAGATTATTTTCGTACTTTCTCGTCATTTCAATTGCAGCATTATTTTTGTATACACCCTCAGCTCCGGCGTGATCGCGACCTATCGAAAAATGAGTAAAGCCTAACCATTCTCGTAGCTTTGCATGATGTATAGCTTCCCTAGGTCCAGCGTAAAACATGTTAGCCCTTATCGGGATAAAATGGATTTTATTCTTATAACGTGGTTTCATTACTGAGTCATATAGTCCTCTAAGTTTTCCACAATCAATGTCCCCAAACTTTTTGGGGCCTACCATGGGATTAATGACTACTAGCTCACACTGCTCGAGCATTTTATCAATTATTTTTTCGTGACCTAAATGTGGTATATTTCTAGTTTGGAAAGCTCCTACAGAACCAAATTCATTAATAAGCTCTTGTATTCTTTTCTGAGCTAAAAGAATTTCTCTAGTGTAAGTATCAAGTTTTTTTTGAAATTGACTATTCAGAGTGAATCTTTTCAAGAAATTACCCCTATTCAGTGACAATCTACAGCCAATATAATTGCTTGGCACTGAACCAAAAATCAATCGCTTGATCCTTTCGTATGGAAGGTCAAATTTTTCATAGGCAACAAACATTTCAGGGATCAGTGGAATTAGTATAGGTAAGCCATTCGACGGACAGTTGAATTTTTTTAGTTTCTGGGCAGAACTGACAAAATTTTTGATCAGCATACCGCTCCTTATACCAGCAAGATCTATAAGAGCTCTTTCAACAAAATTCGCTTCATCCTCGAGTTTAAGGTGGGGTTGTATATTCATGAATTTCCCTTAAGCAAATTGAGGAAAAATGCAAATCTTGTTCCATAATGTGATTGTAGCAATATCTTTTCATGACTTCTTCCAAGAGACATATGTCTTTCTAAGGAGGTTTTCTATTAAGAAGTTGCAGGTGGTTCGTCCCTTGACCCTTGCCCTCTATTTAATACTGACGCGCCTAGTATGGTTTTCATCGAAAGGCCATTAGGCATAAATAGTGGCACGGAAACTGCAACCAGAAAAGATATGAAAACCAGTAAGAATTAGCTGTCATTAGTAGCAATACGTAACTTAAATAACCATTTTGTGCCAAACTAATTCTTGCCAGAAATATTGTAAAAAAAGCGTTCAAACATAGAATAATGGTGACGTTAAGTTTAGATCAAGCCATTCAGCAGGCAAAGTCATATCTAGAAGAAGATCAATTAGAGGACGCAAGGGATCTTTATCACGCTGTTTTACAAAAGTTTCCAAAAAATGAGAGAGTGCACAAAGATTTAGCTGTATTACAGAACCCATTAAAAACCTTTCTCAAAGAACCACCTACGGAACTCATAAAACAATTAATCGAACTTTATAATCAGGATCAGTTAGTGTCTGTTGCTGAAAAAACTTTGATGTTGACGTTAGAGTTTCCTGGATCTGCTGCTATCTGGAATATGTTGGCCGTTGTGAATAAAAAGTTGGGGAGAAACAAAGTATCAGAAGTTGGATTTAAAAATGTAATCACCCTTAGACCTAATTATTTAGCAGGATACATAAGGTTAGGTATCGTATTAAAAGAGCAAGGAAAACATGACGAAGCGATAAAGGTATATGATAAAGTTCTTTCAATAAAATCAGATTATTCCGAAGCCTTTAACAGCAGAGGTAATATTCTAAAGGAACAAGGTAAATTAAACGAAGCTATCCAGGAATATCGCAAAGCAATTTCACTAGAGACCAATTTTGTTGAGGCCTACAATAACCTTGGTCTCGCACTGATAGCACAAGGCAGATTGAAAGAGGCGATAAAAGAATTTCGTATAGCCATCTCATTCCAATCAGATTTTTCTGAATGTCACTATAATTTGGGCTGTGCACTACATCAGCAAGGTAAGTTGAGAGAAGCCATAGAAGCTTATGAGAAAGCCTCGCACCACGGGTTGGTCCGTGCTGCTGATACATTCCATCGAAAAGGAAATGCTTTGAGAGACCTAGGTAGGTTTGAGGAGGCATTGCAGGCATATAAGGAAGCAGTATCGTTGAAGCCAGATTTTGCTGAATGTTATTTTTGTATTGGTAATACACTTATGGATTTGGGTAAATTAGGCAAATCTATCTGGGCGTATAGGAAAGCTATCTTAATAAAACCCGATTTTGCGGAGGCCTACCATAACATGGGTAATGCTCTTCAAAACCAAGATCGAATTAAAAGTGCTTTAACGGCATACGGAAAAGCTGTTTCAATTAAACCTAATTTTGTAGAGGCCTATAAAAATATGGGAAATGCTTATTACAATCTAGCCCAACTTGATAAAGCATTAGAGGCCTATAATAAGGTGCTGTCACTTAAACCAGATTCATCTGACTCGTATAACAATATAGGTCTCACTTTTCTTGAAAGAGGAATGTTTGACGAGGCAGAAAAAGCTTTTAAGAAAGCTTTATTGCTCGATTCCAATAGTGCTAAGGTTTATTACAATCTTTCATTATTTCATAATATCCAAGGTAATTTAAAGTTAGGATTTGAATTGTATGAATGGCGAAGTAGATTGGAAGGTAAGAACATAGGATCTTTCAAGAAAGAGGGGAGACTGCAACGAAACCAAAGCGTCAATAGAAAACATATTTTGATTCATGAAGAGCAAGGATTGGGGGATACAATACAATTTTGTCGCTATCTCCCGTTACTTGAAAAAAATGGAGCTACTGTTAGCTTCAAGGTAACACCAACGTTACATAAGTTGCTTTCAACCCTTGAAGGATCTGTCTCTATTATCAGTGATGCTCCAGAAAAAGGAAGGTTTGATTATGAGACATCGTTGCTGAGTCTACCTCATTTTTTTGGAACTCAACTTTCAACAATTCCATCGGAATCCCCATATCTTCATGCAGATAATCTGAAAATTAGATCTTGGAAGAAAAAACTGAAGAAGAATAGCTTTAAGATTGGCATTTGTTGGCAAGGAAATACAGGGAAAGTTGATGTTGGGAGGTCATTTCCTGTAGTTCTCTTTGAGGCTATATCAAAGATCTCAAATATTGAGTTGCTAAGTTTACACAAGGGCGAAGGAGAGGATCAACTTTTGAATGCCGGTTTTCCAATCACAACTTTTGGTGAAGATTTTGATGCTGGTCAAGATGCGTTTGCTGATACTGCAGCTGTCATGATTTTGTCTGATCTTATTATTACATCCGACACGGCAGTGGCACATTTGGCTGGAGCTTTGGGATGTAAAACATGGGTGGCCTTAAAATATTTACCTGACTGGCGCTGGCTGATGGACAGAAGGGATAGTCCATGGTATCCCACGTTATCATTATATCGGCAGGACGAACCTGGGAATTGGGAGAGTGTTTTTAAAAATTTTGAGCATAATATCCGGTTGCTAGTTGAGAGAGGTCAATGAAGTGAACCCCCCTTTTGTTTCAATTTCTTGGGGAGAGTTGTTTGATAAGATAACCATCCTCCAAATCAAATTCGAAAAAATCACAACTCAAAAGTCTCTAGAAAATATCAATCAAGAATTAACGCATCTGATTTCAATTTTTGATATCAAGTTTAAGGACAATGCGCTAGCAAAGGATCTAAAAAAAGACCTAGAGCGTGTAAATAATAAACTTTGGGAAATTGAAGATCAGATAAGAGAAAAGGAAAGAAAAAAAACTTTTGACAAGGAATTTATTCAACTGGCCCGAAGTGTTTATATAACCAATGATGAGCGTGCGAGGATCAAGAAAAAAATAAATGTTACCTTTGAATCGAGCGTGGTTGAGGAGAAGTCATATTCAGAATACTGAAATCAATTTATTTGATGAGAAATAAGTATATTTTCATTTTTTGACTTAATTCATTACCGAAATTCATAATGTGCCATAATCAGGTTAAGTAGTTATTTTTCTTAAATATTTTAAGGATTTCGCGTGCTTTTTGATTAACGGTAAAGCCACTCCTATGTTCTAGTACTAAATCAGGGTACTTTGGTTCTTCTTTTTTTATATCAATCCCAGTTACATTCTTTATTTTATTGTTTTTGAAACTCGAATAAAGACCTTTACTATCCCTTTTTTCTAGCTCTGAAAGGGATGTTTTAAGATAAATTTCAAAATATCCTGGTAAATTGGCTCTGTTCCAAGAGAAGATTTCTTCAAACATGGCGATCACAGACGTAATTACAGTAAAACCTTGTGAGGCTAGTAATAGACTTAACCGTGAGTAGGCCATGCCAAACAGTTTTCTACTGGCAATCCCATAGTCATTTTGGTCAATGACGTTTTCAAATAATTTTTTACGCATATCGTCGCCATCAAGTAGAATAGGTGCAAGCCCCTTAGAAGAAATAAGATTTTTTAGTTCATGAGCTAAGCTTGTTTTTCCAGCACCTGATAATCCTGTTATCCAAATAACTTTTCCTGAACATGAATTAAACTCATGTAAAATGGGGTCGTTAAGGTTTAAATCAAAAGGAATCTGTTCAATTTTGTTCATTTCACCTATCTGTTCCTCTGTAGGGGCCTTCATTAGTCAAAATGTTCGGAAAATCATCTGTTGCTACAGCTTTAGAAATCGGTTCAACCATCCTATTGTATTAAGAAAATAATTTGATGTTGCCGTCTCGTCGCTGAGCATTATCAAGTCTGATCCAAGTTCAATTGAGTGCTGAAGAGCCATTATTTCACCTTTAGTCGGTTGCATGCTTTGTTGCATGCTTGTAAGATTCTCTGTAGCCATAATTAGAGGAAGACCGTAAGATTTTGTGGCTATACAAATCTTGAGTATGGATTTATAGAAATTTTCAATTCCGACTTCGGCTAATAGATCACCTCTGTCAATCATAATAGCATCAGAAAATCTCACTATTTGTTCAACATTTTCGACCCCTGATTTGTTTTCAATCTTGGCTACTAGTAACTTGTCTGGGAATTTATTTCTGATTATTTTTAGGGTTTTACTATCCTGTATGAAGCTTAAGCCTATAGCATCAAAGTCTAGTTTCCCTACCTGACTCAGGAAATCTAAGTAAAATTCAAGTTGTAAATCATTGTCATAGATACTTCCAGGTATATTCAGACCCTTCCTTGGAAGAAGCTGGAATTTGGTTCTTGATCTCCCACACACACTATTTTCTTTTTGATCGAAGAAATCAAATTCATATAGTCCATCTGATAAACTAAACGATTTTAACACACTTGTTATATTTGGTAATGGTTTTGTTAGTTCGACCTGTCTGATATTATTTTTAACTTCCTTCGGACCAAAATAAAAATTTATACATTCGTTTTTCTTGATACTTATTGGTAAAGAATTATTTGTTCTTGGTTTAATTCCTGGAATATCAAGTAAAATTTTGGTTTTAGAACTTGCTTTTCTAATGGATTTAGAAACCTTAGTATGCCAATCAATCGAACTATGGCTCCCATTTAGTCGGAAATAATTAGTGTATTGACTTATCTTCTGAACTGAAGAAGGTGTTGATGACTTGGGTCCTATTGTGGCAAGAATCCCTGGATGGTCAGTAGGAAACATAAGAGAGGAGTTCCCAAAATATTTTGATTTTCTTTTGTCTTGGGAATAACGCCCGTCGACTGCAAAGCGACGATCCTCTTTTAGACCAAATTTGAAATAGTTTAAATGGATCATTGTTTCTCCAATTTATTCTATGTTATGATTTTCCTGAAGAAGATGTATCAGATTTAAGCTACTCTTCTCAGGTAGCCTTTTGGGGACATGCTTAATAGTAATTTGTTATCAATATCAGTATCTACGACAAAATTTTTGCTCTCTTTAAGAAATTTTTCTACGGCGCCTTTAGGATTATTATTAATATCCCAAGGGCGATCTTCAAAAGATCCTGGAGGCATTTGTGCGACGATTGTATCACAAACAATCAAGTAACTATTTTTTGTTACTAGGCTTTTATAAAGTCTTAATTCCTCTAGTACATGTTCTTCAGTATGGTTGCTGTCTAGCATTATCATCACTTTTGCCCCATCAGGAATAAGCTCTCTTATTTCTTTGTAGATGGCCTGCTCAATACTTGATCCTTCAAGCATAACAATCTTATTAGCTAAAGGATGAGACCTTATAGCATCTCTATTATGTTTTCTTATGTCAATATCAACTCCAATGACTTTCCGTTCTATTTTGGGAGTATTCTGGTTTTCAATGGGGTCATTTATTTCCGCTACATCTAGTAGGGAAAGCATCGATGCAGTGAAGCAAAGAGATCCTCCGTGCGCAATTCCTGTCTCAATTACTATATCAGGCTTTGTGTTCCATATTATTTCTTGAATAGCTAAAATATCTTGAGGCAACTGAATTATAGGTCTACCGAGCCAACTAAAATGGTAGGAGTATTTATGCTTTGAAGATTGATTGAGCCATTTTTTGCTCGTTTTGAACAAATCAGGATCATTGCCCTGAGCCAAGATCTGATGCTTACATTCTTCGTGGAATAATTTGATTGGATTTGTTTCTTTGGTCATTATTGGGATCTATTATTATTGAAATATTAATAGGCTCTCGTGCTAATGCAAAGTAGTCGGGTGATCTCAGCTTTGCCTAACACGTTCTTCTCAATGCAAAAGGTGCGCCAAAATTTTATCAAATAAATTTAAAATTTCTGTCACGGCAATGAAGGCACAAGTATTGCATCAAATGGGTGCGGAGGTTTAGCATGAAAGTTGTGATTTTAGCAGGTGGTTATGGTACCAGGCTTAGTGAGGAAACTCATCTGAGACCCAAACCAATGGTTGAAATTGGAGGTAAACCTATCCTCTGGCATATTATGAAAATTTTTTCTTCACATGGATTTAACGAATTTATTGTCTGTTGTGGATACAAAGGCTATATAATCAAGGAATATTTTGCCAATTATCTTCTTCATAATTCTGATGTTACCATTGATCTGAATACAAGATCCATAGATGTTCATTCAAATAATGCAGAGCCTTGGAAAGTAACACTAATTGATACTGGAGAAACAACACTCACTGGTGAGAGACTGAAAAGAGTGTGCCCATACTTGGAGGATCAACAGGATTTTTTCTTTACCTATGGGGATGGGATAAGTGATGTAGACCTAACTAAATTAAAAAAATTCCATAATAGACATGGTAAGTATGCTTCCGTCACTGTGATTAAACCGCCAGGTCGATATGGCTCTGTTAGTCTTCAATCATGTGGTAAAGTGAATAGTTTTGAAGAAAAACCACCTGGTGATGGGGGATACGTGAATGGGGGGTTTTTTATTCTTTCAAAAAAGGTTTTTGATTTCTTGCCTTTAGAGAGTGAGTCCTGGGAAAGTAGTCCTATGTTAAAATTAGTAGCTGAAGATGAATTAATGGCTTTTAGGCATGATGGTTTCTGGTCGGCAATGGATACCCTTAGAGACAAAAATTATTTAGAAGGCTTATGGAACTCTAATAGTGCGCCTTGGAAAAAATGGTTGTAAGGCAGAAGGTTGCATAAATTAGGTAAAAGGGGTAGCTGGCCAAATAGAACTTGCTAATCTGAAAATTTGTTCCTTGCTGGTACATTTGGTTTGCCCCAAAAAGATTTCGGGCTATAATTATTCGGTGGATAGTGACCGAGGTTTAAGGCGATTGTACTTTTTCTCTCTGTTACCCTTCTTTCAACTAACTCTCTAACGGATATTGGATTACCGCTACAAACATTGTAGGTTCCATTTGATTGCTGTACTACTAAGGTAATTAAATGATTTGATACTTTGGTAATAGGTAGGTAGTCAAGGAGTTGCTCACCTTTTGTCATATTAAACTGGGAGTCTCCCCGATCTATAGCTTCATCGAGTTGAGGAATGATAGAGTTTCGAGACTGTCCTATCCCTATAGTATAAAATATCCTCGCCCAAGCTAAATTGAACTTTTTCTTTCTTTGAAGAAACAAAAGCGATTTGTGTAAGGTATGTTTAGCGAAGCCATAAGGTGTTACGGGATCACAGATATCATTTACTTCTAAACAACCTGATTTCAACCCATATTCCATGCAGGTACCGGCTACGACCAAGGAAGTTACTCCTGCGTCCAAAAGTTCATTTATAAACCGATAGTTGGTAACAAAATTTTTCTCAATGTGGTGAAGAGATTCATAATTAGGTAAACCTTCCCAAGCGAGATGCAGCAGTGTTGTTGGGTTGTTTAGAATTATAGGTGGTGCGCCATCATTTATGTCCCATTCTATAATCTCTATTGGTATGGTATTAAAAAGTTTCTTACACCGTTTTTTATCTCTTGTTAGCAAGACCAATTTGCACCCAAGCTGATGAAGCATTGGTACAAGATTCTTACCAATGAAACCTGTTGCACCTGTAACTATTACTTTTTTCATTTCTCATCATTCCTTTTACAACAAATTCTTGCTTGGCTACAATTGATACTCGTGCATCCTGGGAGCTATTTGTGAAAGTCTGATGATAAAAGATAATAGGGAGGTATTTTCCATTTTATCCTCAAAAGGGTTTCAACAAAAACTTGTCATTAAGTGTCTTGCAGATTTTGTATGACTGTTTTCCCATAATAATATCTGGCCTAAAGGTCTTATATTTACACTAAAATTCTTAAGACAAAATTTCTTAGTGTGGGGATTAAAGACTTGGCCCTTTCAGAACGGATTACTGTTGTTGATAAGGTAAGGTAAGAGCGGTATTAAGTTCCTATTGACTATATAAATTGCTCTTAACTAGCAAGTACTGTACCAGTTTCGCATGTCATGTATGCTACTGGCACGCAAACGATTGTGCCAGTGCCCATTATTGATCAACGAATTCGTAAAAGTTGAAATTTGATACTGAATAGATTTTGCTAAAAACGCTGCTCTAAAAATAAAGATTAACTGAGGTTGCATCTGCACTTAGGAGAACATTTTGGGGAGAGTTTTTTTGGTAATAGAGTGGGAATTATTTTTTCAATTTAAAATTGAAAATCTCAAAGATAAATTACTGAATCATTTAAAGATCTCGTCAAAATAATTTTGTGGTACAGTTATTTGAGATTAAAAAACTCATCAGTTAGCTGGCACATTTATTGCAACCTTTTTGTGATGTATGTTTGGAAACCTAAGAAAGCACTGATAGTCGGAATAACGGGCCAGGATGGTTCTTACCTTGCCGAACTCTTACTTGATAAAGGATATGAAGTTCACGGGATTAAGAGAAGATCATCATCTATTAATACACAAAGAATTGATCATCTTTTTCCTGGACCAAATGAGCAAGCAAAAAACTTGCATATGCATTTTGGTGATCTATCTGATTCATTAAATATCATTAGACTCTTGAAAGAAATTAACCCTGATGAAGTATATAATTTGGGAGCGCAAAGCCATGTCGCTGTCAGTTTTAAGAATCCTATTTATACAGCAGATATAGATGCATTAGGAACACTGAGATTACTTGAGGCAATAAGAATTTTGGGTTTGGAAAAGAAAATCAGATTTTATCAAGCCTCTACCTCAGAATTGTATGGTTTAGTTAGGGAGATCCCACAAACGGAAGAAACTCCATTTTATCCTCGCAGTCCATATGGTGTTTCAAAGTTATTTTCTTATTGGACTACTGTGAATTATAGAGAGGCATACGGTATTTACGCTTGCAATGGTATATTATTTAATCATGAAAGCCCAAGAAGAGGAGAAACTTTTGTGACTAGGAAAATCACCAGGGAACTATCTAAAGTCGCATTAGGTTTAAGTGATTGTCTAAGGGTTGGAAATATTAATGCATTGAGAGATTGGGGACATGCAAGAGATTATGTGAAAATGCAATGGTTAATGTTGCAACAAGACGAACCAGAGGATTTTGTGATAGCCTCTGGAAAACAACATTCAGTGAAAGAATTTATTCAGTGGGCAGGAGAATACCTAGGGGTGATAATAGAATTTCAAGGTGAGGGTATGAACGAGGTTGGTGTGATTTCAAGGATACAAAAGTTTAAGACAAATGTTTTGAGCTTAGGAGACGTAGTAGTACGCATTGATCCCAACTACTACCGTCCTACAGAGGTAAACACTCTGCTAGGAGATCCATCTAAAGCAAAGAAAAAGCTTGGTTGGAAGCCAAAAATTACAGCAAGAGAATTGTGTGAAGAAATGATGTGTTCAGATTTTGAAATGACAAAAAAAGAATCAATGAAAGCTAAAAATGATTTTCAAGATCTGAGTAGTAGCACTTCCCTTTCAACTATATAACAACAGATAAATTTCTTTATAAACATTTGGTCGATAATTAATTGTAGAATATTCTCATAGTATTCACGATATAGTCTATTTGTTCATCAGAAATCTGGATCATGGAGGGAAGCCACAACCCATTTAGTCCAATTTCTTTTGAGACGGGATACTCTCCCTGGACCTTGTATGCGGGTTGCTCATTTATTGGAGGATACATTATTCTAGTACCTATGTAATTTTCTTTTAGAAACTTTACTAATCCTGACCGATTCTCTACTTTTGCATCTATAAACCAAGGGGTGGTATGACTGAGGTCATGATTAAATAGCTTAACTTCTTTCACATCTTGTAACTTCTCTTTATACAATTTCCATATCTGTTTTTTTCTGATCAATCGGGCTGGGAGCTTTTTCATTTGCTCAATACCAATGACGGCTTGCATGTCCGTAAATTTAAAATTATATCCTATACTTTCGTGAAAATCGGTGCCTCCCATACTTCTACCAAAGTCTTTTAATCTCCTTAATCTTTTTGCTAAATCTTCGTCGTCAGTTACCAATGCCCCTCCTTGTCCAGTTGATATAATCTTTGGAGTCGAAAAAGAGAAACACCCAATCTTACCGATAGTACCCACATGTTTTCCGTCAGGATAAAAAGATCCTAGGGATTGTGCCGCATCTTCAATAAAATGAAGATTTCTATCCAGCGCCAGTTCTTTTAATTTGCGCACATCAGTTATGGGATATCGACCATTCGCAGAAACAAAAATAATAGCTTTAGTATTTTCACTTATTTCTGATCTCACTTTTTCAATATCAAGACATAATGTTTCTGGTTCAACATCCACAAATTTTGGTGTTGCTCCAAGCATTTTTATAGAGTTAGGAGTTGCAATCATAGTATAATTTGGGACTATAACTTCATCATCGGCTTTCAAGCCAACTGCAAGGGCGGCCATGGTGAGACTAATTGTCCCGCTATTTGTCGCAATACAATGCTTAGATCCAGTGAAATCCTTGATCATATTTTCAAATGTTTCAGTCCTTTTGTATTCAGTTAGGAAATTTCCTTCAGCCATGTATTCGGTCATAGCCAAGGTTTCTTCTTCCCCAAAATGTGGTTCCATTTGTGCAATAAACTTTTTCATTTCAATCTCAAAGTCCTAAATTTGATTCCCTACAGGGCTGTTAACCTGTTTACTGTATTTGCTCATAACTCCTAGAATTAAATTTGCTACTTCATTAATAACACTTGCAAAGGAATGATGTTGATTTGACCGCATAGTACCAAGACGGGATTGGTTTGATCGGCACAAGGACAAATCGGATGATACTATATTCGTTTTCTATCCAATTCAGGACCTACATATGGGCCATTCTTAAATTCCAGTACTTGGGTTTGATCTTCTAGTATTTCGTATCCATGAGCCCCTGTTAACAAAATGATGACATCACCCTGAGATACTATGAGTTCTCTTATTTTTGTTCCTGATAGATCAAAAATGGTTGCTTTGATTTTTCCTTGCTGTACAAAAATAGCTTCCTGAGTTCTATCATTTGTCCTGTTGACTCGATTATGGATATGAGCAGGCAAACTTTTTCCTGAATCATATCCCCAGACACCAAATTGAATAAATTCAGTTTTATGCGAGTAGAAATTTAGTCCCGGTTTCTTAATTACTTTAGCAGGGATGTATCTGGCTAAAATCGTACTACCATCGGATATTTCAAGTATTTTAGACGATGATTGTGAGAGTTTGCCAGTTGAGTACGTCTGGAATTCGTTATGATTAGCTACACTTAAATTTTCTTCATTAATATCTAACATTGATAACTCCCATTTTTCATGGCTTAGACAGCAAATAATATGCCAATGTGTCTTCTGGATCAGCCCAATTGGTACTATTCCGAAATTGTAGGGAAGCTCCGATAGAAAGCTAATGACTAGCCTAAACTGTTTCAGTGCAGGGAAGGACGTTGCTTGCAATTTGGAGCTAACAAGAATCAGATTTAATATTTTTCTATAAAACTGCCAGTCTTCTAGTATCTTTAGAAGCCTTTGCGTTTACCTGAAGGGTTTTGGAAGTTTTCGTCAAATACCAATCAATTGTCTTCTGTAACCCGACTTTTAAATCTACAGTTGGTTTCCAATTAAATATTTTTTCACCTTGAGATCCATCAACTGTTTTGAAAGGAGCTCCATCAGGCATAGATTGGTCTAATTTCAGTTCACCTGAGTAGCCCACTAACGATTTTATTTCAGATGCTAAATTTATGATGCTTATCCCATGCCCTACGCCAATATTGATTATATTTTTGTGAGGAGCTAAGCCTAGTCCTCTTATCATTGCTTCTGCACCATCATCGATGTACAGCCATTCTCTCACGGGTCTCCCTGAGCCCCAAACAGATACAGACGTCTCATTATTTAATTTAGCTTTTACAATCTTCATAATGAGTGCACCCAGCGCATGCGATCTTTCCTCATCAAAATGATCCCCTGGCCCATACATATTTGATAGGACTAGGTTTATGGTATCCAGGCCAAACTGTGTTTGGTAGGCATGACTTCCTATCCAAGACATTTTTCGGCACATTCCATAAACTTGCACAGAGTCATGTAATTGCCCATCCCAAAATTCCTTTTCTTTGAAATAGGTTGCATTTGAAGGATAAGCGCAATTTGATATGGG
>CACIIZ010000010.1 GCA_902586855.1 uncultured Alphaproteobacteria bacterium
CCACCCATGAGAAAATGCTACAAAATCAAGAAATTTTAGATCTATGCAAGTGCCTTGGAGTAAACGTTGGGAGCAAATTTAATCTGGACTCTCTTAGATATGAAAAGGTGATTATTATGACTGACGCAGATGTGGACGGAGCTCACATTTCGTCTTTATTGATAACATTCTTTTTCACACAAATGCCTGAACTGATAACCAATGGTCATTTATTCCTAGCTATTCCTCCACTATTTAAATTATCTTCAGGGAACAAAGTAATTTATGCAAACACGGAACAAGAAAGGCAGGAGATTATTACGAGAAACCTCCTAGGTGAAAAACCAGTTGATGTTAGCAGATTTAAAGGTTTAGGAGAAATGAACCCCAGCCAATTAAAGGAAACAACTATGAACCCTGGTACTAGAAAACTCATTAAGATAACAGCACAAATAGATGAATATGAAATCACATCTAATTTGGTGGCAAACCTGATGGGTAAAAATCCCGAGCCAAGATTTGAATATATTATTAACAATGCTGAATTTGCCAATATGAATAGCATGTAAAAAATTCAATTAAAGGAATTTTCTGCTTTGTTCAAAACTTGCTAAGCATCCGCGTTCATTTTAACTTGATTAGTATTGTCAATACTGTATTAACGCCACATGCATGGGAATAGAAGCAACGTGTGGTAACCAGAATGAAGTCTAAATTAAATAAATTCTTTGCATGGATCATTGTTCTTTTACTAGTACTAGGCCTAGCAGGCTTTGGATTACAAGACGTAATATCGAGATGGGGTACAACAAGAATAGCTAGTGTTGGCGACACACAAATATCCACAGAAGATTTTAAGCGTAGCTTCATACAAGAATTGAATTATTTCACGAAAGCACTGGGACGACCGATCACGACTGAAGAAGCAAAATCACTGGGGATTCATTTGAGAGCACTTGAGAGGCTCTTGAATAAATCACTACTAGATCAGACATTAACGGATTTACAGATATCTACTGGTGATAGATTTTTACTCAAAACACTTAAGAATGATCCAAATTTTCAGGATTCCAAGGGAGATTTTAGCAGAAAAAATTATCAACTTTATCTTGATCGGCTGAGTCTAAACGAAAGTCAATTTGAAGACATTCTAAGAACTGATATGACCAGGAACTTTCTTCTCCAGGCGCTGGGTGGTAATTTCTCAGTTAATAAGAATATTAGCAATCTAATGGTAGACTATGCAGGAGAAAAAAGGATGATTTCTCTATACAAAGCTAAAGATAGCATAGTGAATGTCCCAAAGGCCCTTGAAGAAAAAAGTCTGCAAGATTTTTTTGAAAAGGCAAAAGAAAATTATCGAACACCAGATATAAAAAAGGTGTCAATATTGCGCCTAGATCCTATTAGGCTAGCTGACAACATGAGCATTCCCGAACAAGATATATTAGAAACATTTAATTTAAGAAAAAGGGATTATCAGAGACCAGAGCGAAAAAAAATCAATAGACTGATTTTCACTGATGAACAGGAGGCATTAGCTCAAATTGCAAAAATAAGAAGTGGAGACCAGACATTTGAAGGCATTGCTCTTGAGCGGAATCTGAGCTCAGATGATTTATTGCTTGGCACGTTCTCTAAAAATGAAATGGATCTTAAAACTAGTGATTTGATTTTTCAGAAAGAACTACAGGTAGGAAGCGTGGTTGGCCCTATACTTGGGGAATTAGGTTATGAAATTTATGAAATAAAGAAAATTTATCCATCTGAGAAATTAACTTTAAACAATTTACGTGACAGAATTAGAAATGAACTGGCTGAAGTTAAAACGCAAGAAATTGTTTCTGCTATGATACCAGAAATAGAAGACATGATAGCGGCTGGAGATTCTATGGAAGCCATATCGAGGGAGTTTTCCGTTCAAATTGAGACTATAGATTGGTCTGAAAACGTCAACTTACCCCATCCGTTCAATGATCAGAAATTTAGTGCATTAATTAATGCTGCTACTGAGGAAACTTCTGACCTTGTCGAACTAAATTCGGGTATCTTGGTTGCAATAAGACTAGATGAACAAATAAAATCGCGTATTCCTGAATTATCAGCTGTCAGAGATCAGGTAGCTAGTGATCTTTACAAAAGTAAAAAATTAACTGCTTTAGAAAAGGCCGTTAACCAGATATTGCCCAGAACACAAAAATCTGAACCTTTGGAGCCTACGATTTTTGACCACTTGTTTGTCGAGCGAGTTACTAGACAAAGTAAAATTGAATACCTTCCACTAGGACTCTTAAAAGAAATTTTTTCAGGAAATTTAGGTGATTTAATCATCACTCCTGTCAGTAAAGGTTCAAATCCATATATTGTAGTTCTAAGAATAGAAAAAATAATCAGTGCTTCCAACGATGACTTACGATACAAAGAATTACAGGACACACTTCAAAACCAAATGACCGAACAAGTAAATAATGATATAATCTTATCAGCTATTAATAGCCTTAAAACAGTCTACAAGCCTTCAGTTAATAGCAAAATTGTTGACCAAATAGTCACAAACTTACAGTAATTAACATGGATTTTTTTCCTCACTTTGAAAGGTTTGATGAAAATTTACGGCTTAGGAGGAATCAAGTTGTCTATACAAAGTTCTCAGCCGATCTCGATACTCCAGTTTCCCTAATGATAAAATTGGCCAGCAAGCAGGAAAATACCTTTCTGCTAGAGTCAGTTACAGGAGGGGAAATAAAGGGTCGCTTTTCAATAATTGGCATGAAACCTGATCTAATTTGGAGATACTCAGGAAAATTCCCTGAGATTAATCGGCAAGCACTATTTGATAAAAAAGCGTACAAGCCAGATAAAACAGGAGCACTTAATTCATTACGAAAAATAATTAAAGAAAGTACAACACGTTTACCAGTTGAGCTTCCCCATATGTGTGCAGGATTATTTGGCTATCTCGGATATGAAATGATAAAATTGACTGAAAATATTCCATCCGCTTCAATTGATCCATTAAAATTACCAGAGTCAATATTTTTCAGACCCTCCATTATTATTATAATGGATAATGTTAAAGGAGAAGTCACTCTCATATCCCCTATATGGTGTACCAAAAATGAGATGAAATATTCTTCCAGTAAAGATCATTATAAAACTGTAACTAATTCTCTTCAAGAAATACTAGAAGTTATTGCAACCAATAAAAGTCCTTACAGATTTAAAGAAAAACCTTTGAAAAGTTTTTTGTCCAAAACCAAGCCAAAGAGTAATATGGTAAAAGGCCAGTTCTTAAAAAAAGTCAAAAAGGCTATTAGATACATAAAGTCAGGGGATATACTCCAGGTTGTTCTTAGCCAAAGATGGAAACTAAAATTCACTAATGAACCTTTTGCCTTTTATCGTGCTCTCAGACAAACAAACCCTTCCCCATATATGTTCTTTTTTAATTTTGAAAACTTTCAAATAGTGGGCGCAAGTCCTGAAATATTAGTCAAAGTGACCAAAGGAAAAGTAACAATAAGACCAATCGCAGGTACAAGATCGAGAGGAAAAGATTGGGAAGAAGATTTAGCCCTAGAGAAAGACCTGCTAGCAGATCCAAAAGAAAAGGCTGAACATTTAATGCTATTGGATTTGGGTAGAAATGATGTAGGCAGGGTAAGTGAAATAGGAACAGTAGAGGTTACTGAGAAATTTATCGTTGAAAAATACAGTCATGTAATGCATATCGTCTCAAATGTCGTGGGGCTATTAAAAAAGTGTGAAGATAACGTCTCCGCCCTATTCTCTGGGTTACCTGCTGGAACTGTCTCAGGTGCACCAAAAATACGCGCAATGGAAATCATAAGTGAACTAGAGGAAGAGAAAAGAGGTGTCTATGCTGGCGGGATCGGTTATTTTGGAGCTTCTGGAGAAATGGATATGTGTATAGCATTACGAACAGGAGTAATCAAGGAAGGGAATATTTTCATTCAAGCAGGCGCTGGCATTGTTTATGATAGCATTCCAGAAAATGAATACAAAGAAACTGTGAAGAAAGCGCAAGCCCTTTTCACAGCTGTTGAAATTGCCAAGAATCGGTTTGCTCATTAAAAAAATATGTCATTTCTATGTCCTTGGTCTAACCAAAAACAGGATTGAATCCTTTAATGAGTAAATCAATAAATACCATTATTAACAGAACTATAAGCCAAAAAATTAAACCTATGAAAAGGCCTTTGGTTAAGCTTCCAGTAGAGGAACTTTTATTTTTCATTGACATCTTTCCAAATAGAAAATCTCCTTCTATACTTCGTACAGCATCAAATGTATGAATACAAATTAGTTAATAATGCTCGTCCTATTAGATAATTACGATAGTTTTACATTTAACCTGGTTCACTTTTTTGGAGAATTGGGAGCACCTGTGACAGTCTACAGGAATGATGAGAAAGATTCTGCTAGTATTCTTATTTCAAAACCATCCGCAATAATAATTTCCCCTGGCCCCTGCAATCCCAACAAGGCGGGTATATCTTTAGACTTAACAATCAAAGCTGCTAAATCTAAAATACCTATTTTAGGTGTATGCCTAGGGCATCAAACTATAGGACAAGCTTTTGGCGGAAAAGTCTCATCGGCTCAGAAAGTTGTTCACGGGAAGACAGATGAAATTTATCACGATGACTCTGTCCTATTCAGAGAGGTTCCTTCACCCTTTATGGCCACCCGTTACCACTCTCTTTCGATTATAAGAAGTAAGTTTCCTAAAGAATTAAAAGTAACGGCAAGGACGAGTTGTGGCGAAATTATGGCTCTTGAACACTCAAAGCTACCAATATACGGAGTTCAATTTCATCCAGAGTCTATAATGACTGAATACGGACACAAGATTTTGAAAAATTTTTTACATATAGTGAAAACTAGCCATGGATAAAGATATAAAAATTATTTTAGAAAAAGCACTCACCAGAAGTCTTTCAGTTGAAGAAGCTGAATTTCTCTTCAATAAAATAATGAAGGGAGCCTTTTCTAACGTTCAACTAGGAGCAATTTTGGCTTCTTTAAGAACAAGAGGAGAGACGCTCGAAGAGATTATCGGGGCGACAAAAGCTCTCCGACAACACAGTAAAAAAATAGTTGGTGGAAAGGACGTTGTTGACATTGTAGGAACTGGTGGTGATGGAAAAGGCACATTAAATATATCCACTGCAAGCGCAATTGTAGTTGCTGGGGCAGGTGTTCGGGTAGCAAAGCACGGGAATAAGAATATATCCTCGCAGTCTGGAGCCGCCAATATTTTGGAAGCCCTTGGCATAAATGTTATGATGGAACCTTCCATTGCCCAAAAATGTTTAAATGAAATTGGTATATGTTTTTTGATGGCACCTGTTTTTCATCCAGCAATGAAAAATGTCATGCCAGTGCGTAATGAATTAGGGATCAGGACACTTTTTAATATTTTAGGGCCAATGACAAACCCTGCTCAGGTAACAAAACAACTAACAGGTGTTTTCGACAAGACACTACTAGAATCAATGGCTCAAACTTTACTTTCCCTTAACACGGACAGTGCTTGGCTTGTGCACGGGGATGACGGGACCGATGAAATTTCTATTTCAGGAGTCACACATGTTGTAGAAATTAAAAATGGAACAATGACAAAGTTCATCCTTAATCCAATAGATCACGGTCTTAAATTACATCCATTTAAAGAATTAATAGGGGGGAGCCCTCATCACAATGCATCGCAATTAAGAGCTTTACTTTCTGGAAAATTAGGAGCTTATAGAGACTCCGTTTTACTTAACTCTGCGGCGGCAATTTACATTGCAGGCCGAGTGAGGAATTTAAAAGAAGGAATTCTCCTGGCATCAAAATCAATAGATGAGGGTAAAGCGTTAAAAAAATTAAATGAGTTAAAAGGCTTGTCTTCCAAAGGAGCATAATGCAATCTTCAATTCTTCAAAAAATTAAGAATTATAAGTTAAAGGAGATCTCTCTCCTTAAAGAGAATCACGGATTGAAGCGATTAGAAATCGAAGCACTAGAAGCCTCGCCTCCAAAGGGTTTCTTAAAAAAGTTAGCTGTAAAAAAACTTCCCGAGATTAACATAATTGCAGAGATTAAGAAAGCCTCTCCCTCCAGAGGAATCATAAGTGAGAATTTTGATCCTATGCGGATAGCCAGCTCATATGAACAAGCAGGTGCGTCTTGTATATCCGTACTAACAGATTTTCCAAGTTTCAAAGGAACGCGCAGTGACTTTGAAATTGTGCGTAATACCACAGCACTTCCTATTTTGAGAAAAGACTTCATCTTTGATCAAATCCAAGTATTTGAAAGTCGATCCATGGGTGCTGACTGTATCCTTATCATACTGGCAGCACTATCTGATTCAGAGGCAAAAGAAATTGAAGAGAGAGCTTTTGCACTAAACATGGACGTTATTTTGGAAGTTCATAACCGAGAGGAACTTGATCGCGCCCTGACATTGGAGTCAAAACTCATTGGGATAAATAATCGTGATTTAAAAACTTTCCATACAAATTTAGATACAACAGAAAGTTTGCATGAATTTGTTCCAACTGAGTACCATGTAATTTCTGAAAGTGGCTTTTTTTCTAGGGCAGATTTGGACAGAATATCCCAAACTAGTATTAATAGTTTTTTAATTGGAGAAAGCCTTATGAAATCTAATGATATCCAAACTGAATTTAAAAAATTGTTGGAGGGATGATTCCTTATGCATAAAGAAAAAAAACTTTCTCACCTTGACGAAAGTGGTAATGCGAACATGGTTGATGTTTCCAACAAGCCCATCTCATCAAGAAAAGCAGAAGCTAGTTGTAAAATTTTGTTAAATGAAATTTCTTTCAAACTTGTGAAAGAAAACAAAGCTAACAAAGGTGATGTCTTGGGTGTTGCGAGAGTAGCAGGAATAATGGCCGCAAAAAAAACTGCAGAAATAATTCCACTCTGTCATCAACTTAATCTTTCAAAGGTCGAAATTAATTTCACATTAACAGATAGTGACAAATCCATCATTGTCACAGCTAGTGCCTCAACATTTGATAGAACTGGCATAGAAATGGAATCATTGGTTGGAGCCTCTGTAGCTAGTTTAACAGTTTATGACATGCTAAAATCTGTAGATAAAGAAATAAGAATCACAGATTTAGTATTAAATTATAAAGCTGGAGGGAAATCTGGAACATTCGTTAAAGGAAAGAGAAAAACTAATAAGCTATGAGATTGCACTGCATCGTATATTTAGTTTGATAAAACCAGATTCATTGGAAGACGAAACTGTTAATTTAGAAAATAGCTTGGGAAGAATCTTGAGTGCTGAAGTTAAAGCCTTAATTGCTAACCCACCTAATGATGTCTCCTCGATGGATGGATATGCAATAAATACATCCTGTAAAATAGGTAGTAATACATTGAACGTTGTAGATTTAGCTGCCGCGGGAACACCTGCGACCAAAAAAGTAACCCCTGAGACAGCAATCAGAATTTTTACTGGGGCTAAGCTACCGGAAGGAGCAAATGCAGTCGTGATCCAAGAAGAAGTCACTCAACTAGAAAAGAACAGAATTAAAATTAATTCCAAGAAAAATGTCCAATCTAATGATAATATTAGAAAAAAAGGCAGCGATTTTGTTAAAGGAACAACTATAAAACCTGGTATTTTAATATCGCCAAAAGAAGTAATGCTTTTTGCAGCTATGGGGCACAAAAAGTTAGTTGTAAAAAGGCAGCCGGTGATTTCTATCATTTCTGTAGGAAATGAATTGAATTTGCCAGGAAGTTTATGTAAAGACAATCAAATCTACGCATCTAACGCATACGGAATTAGTGCTCTCTTAAAGAAATTTGCGTGTAAGCCCGTAATTTTGACAATAGCGCGGGATAATATACTCTCTATAAAAAGACGGCTGATTCTTGCGTACAAAAGTTCTGATATAATTGTTACTTCTGGTGGAGCTTCAGTTGGAACTTATGACTTGGTAAAGGATTCTGCAAAAGAATTAGGATTGAAGATTTATTTTGAGAAAGTAAATGTCAGACCTGGGAAGCCTGTTTTTGCTGGACATTTAAATGAAACTCCGCTTATAGGATTACCAGGTAATCCGGTTTCCTCATATGTATGCGCCCAATTGTTTCTGTTGCCTTTAATAATGGAAATGAATGGCTGCTCATCTAATATGCCACGCACCTCTAGAGCACAGTTGGACACAGCTCTTACTCCCAATGGGCCAAGGAAACACTTTATGCGAGCATCATTGAGAAATAATCGAGGGACAAAAATAGTACACCCAAAAATAAAACAAGACAGCTCTCAAGTAAGAATCCTTCAAGAATCTGATTGCTTGATTGTTAGGCCACCACACGACCCCGCAAAGAAAAAAAAATCTATTGTTACCATAATCGAGTTGTTCTAAACCAGAGAACCGACCATTGACAAATTTTGGGAACAATAATAGAACAAAAAGAACTTGGGAAGTAAATGCTGACACAAAAACAATTTGAACTGCTAAAACTCTTGGAAAAGAAGATAGAAGAATCTGGCTTTGCCCCATCTTTTGAAGAAATGAAGGACTCGCTGGGGTTAAGATCAAAATCTGGCATACACCGCTTGATTTGTGGACTAGAAGAGAGAGGGTTCTTAAGAAAGTTACCCCATAGGGCTAGATCCATCGAAGTTTTAAGATCACCATCCTCATTTAAAAAGAAAAAAAGGACTAAAAAAAGCTCCATACCACATAAAAGTAAAAGCTCTCATCCATTATCGCAAAATATTAGATCTATCCCCTTAGTGGGGAAAATAGCTGCTGGATCACCGATTGAGGCAGTTAAAAATTCCTCTGACCTGATTGATATCCCTGAGTCCCTTTTAGGCTCGGGAAGCTATTTTGCCCTTAATGTTGTTGGTGATTCAATGATAGATATAGGGATCCATGAGGGAGACATTGCCATCATAGAACAAAAAGATGACGCAAAAAATGGTGACCTTGTAGTTGCATTGATTGATGAGACCGAAGTAACGTTGAAGAGATTAAATAGGTTCAAGGGAAAAATTATTTTAGAAGCAGAAAATAAGAGCTATTCACCTCAAGTTTATGAGAAAGAAACTGATGTAAGAGTCCAAGGAACTTTGTCCAGTATCATTAGAAAATATCAGTGATGTATTTATCTTGACCTTGGCAATAATCTCCAAGATAAGGAATAAATACTACTCTTACTAAAAGTTCAATTCATTTGATGTCAAAAAATCTTTCTTTAAATATTGTAACAAGGTTTGCTCCATCTCCTACTGGATATTTACATATCGGTGGTGCAAGAACCGCATTGTTTAATTGGATGTACTCTAAAAAATACTCTGGAAAATTTTTATTGAGAATTGAGGATACAGACCAAAAAAGATCTAATGAGCAAGCAGAGGCAGCAATTCTTGATGGTCTAAGATGGTTAGGGTTGGATTGGGATGATGAGGTAGTTTATCAAACTGATAGGATGCAGAAACACTTAGAAATCGCAAATTACTTGTTGAGAAAAGGTTCCGCCTATAAATGTTATGCAACCAAAATTGAAATTGATGAATTCAAGCGAGATGCAAGGAAAAAGGGCACATCAACAAAATTTATTTCCCCGTGGAGAAATAAGGAATCGACCGATGTTTCTATTGGAGATTTCGTTTTGCGATTAAAGAGCCCAAATTCTGGTCAAACAATAATTCAAGATGGTGTGCAAGGAAAAATATCATGGAACAATAAAGACTTAGACGATTTGATCCTTGTTCGCTCAGATGGAACACCCACCTACAACCTAGCTGTGGTAGTAGATGATTTTGACTCTCATGTAACCCACATCATACGTGGAGATGATCATTTGACGAATGCCGCTAGGCAAAAATCAATCTATGATGCATTAAATTGGAATGTACCCCATTTTGCACATATTCCGCTAATACATGGATCGGATGGGAAAAAACTCTCAAAAAGGCATGACGCAATAAGTTTGGAATCATATCAAAAAGAAGGAGTCCCTTCTGCAGCAATGAATAGATATCTAACTCAGCTAGGTTGGGACTCAGGCAGTAACGATTTACACTCTATTGAACAGTTATCGCAAAGATTCAAGATTGACCAAATAGTAAAGAGTCCAGCTAAATTTGATCGTGCAAAACTAAACGATATCTGTGGCAAACTTATTCGAAATGCTACGGATACTACAATAATGAGAGAATTCGACTCGTTCATAAAATTTTGTGGGTTTCAGTCGCTAAGTCAGAAAGAAAAAACTATATTGAGTGCTTCGCTTTATTTCCTTAAACCTCGGGTTAAAAATTACCAGGAATTATATGAGCAGGCCTATTTTTTGATGAAGAATGAGGAAATCAAAATTGATAAGGCATGCTACAAATTAATTAACAAGGAAACTCTGTCTTTGCTCGAAGATTTAGGCGATAGGTTTAGTTCTGCTACTTGGGAAAGAGAAGAGATCGATCATATTATTAAATTACTGATTAAGGAATACCAAATTGAATTTAAAATGATTGCTCAAATGATAAGAATTGCTATAGCTGGAAAATTAAATTCACCTGGTATTATTGATATGATAATGGTATTAGGCAAGACTAAGGTCCTCAGAAGATTCAAGAACTTGTGTAAGAAAAAATATGAAACCTACTAATCAAAAAAATGATGTAACTATTGAACTAGGAACTAAAACCCTAAAACTCCCAAGATTGTCTGGTTCAATAGGCCCAGATGTTATTGATATAAGAAAACTTTATAACGAAAGTAACCTATTTACCTTTGACCCTGGTTTCACTTCCACCGCATCATGCGAAAGCTCAATTACTTTCATAGACGGGGATAAAGGTAAACTTCTGTACAGAGGTTATGACATAGCCGACTTAGCGAAGGACTCAAATTATCTGGAGGTGTGTTATTTACTGCTGTACGGAATCCTACCAAAAAAGGATGATCTTCTATCCTTCACTCAGAGAGTCACCAGACATACGATGCTACATGAACAGATGATTTATTTTTTTAGAGGTTTCCGAAGAGACGCCCACCCAATGGCAATCATTTGTGGCGTCCAAGGGGCCATGTCATCTTTCTATCATGATAGTTTAGACATAACGGATCCTTGGCAAAGGGAGGTAGCATCCATAAGAATGATCGCAAAACTACCAACTATAGTGGCTTATGCCCACAAGTACTCTATTGGTCAACCTTTTGTTTATCCAGATAATGCTTTGGATTATGCTGAGAATTTTTTATATATGTGCTTTTCAGTACCTACAGAAAAGTATGAATCGAACGCTGTGCTTAACAAAGCGATGGATCGAATCTTTATTTTGCATGCAGATCATGAACAAAATGCTTCTACTTCCACTGTTAGGTTAGCCGGTTCCTCGGGAGCTAATCCATTTGCATGCATTGCTGCCGGAATAGCTTGCCTATGGGGGCCAGCCCACGGTGGAGCAAACGAAGCTTGTCTGGATATGCTAAAAAAAATTGGTACGGTGGACAACATTCCTGAATACATTAAACGGGCAAAAGATAAAACAGATCCCTTCAGATTGATGGGTTTCGGCCACCGAGTGTACAAAAATTTTGATCCAAGAGCGAAGGTCATGAAAGAGAGCGCTGATGAGGTGTTGAATCTTCTGGGAATAGAGAATAACCCTATCCTACAGGTAGCTAAAGAATTAGAAAGAATTGCGCTTGAAGATGATTACTTTGTAGAGAAAAAGCTTTACCCAAACGTGGATTTTTACTCAGGGATAATACTAGAGGCTATGGAGTTCCCAACCTCAATGTTTACTCCAATATTTGCCTTAGCAAGAACTGTTGGTTGGATTTCCCATTGGATGGAAATGAATTCTGATCCTGACAAGAAAATTGGCAGACCTAGACAATTGTATACAGGCTCACTCCATAACGAATATATTCCAATGAGTAAGCGCTAAGTTAACTTCAATTCAAAATTGATCTGGCTATTCTAAATTAGAAAACTTAATATAGATTTTGCTGCTAACTCACTAGGTCTACCTTGATTACCAGCCAACTCATTTATGACTGAACTTTGAAAATGCTTTTGATTGTCCATTAATTCTTGGTTTTCGATTAATCCAGTAATAGAATTGCACAAATTACCAACGGTGCATTTTTCAAAAAGAAACTCAGGGACAACAATCTCGTCTGCAACAATGTTGATAAGATTTGCACTATTTAATCTAACAAACCGTTTAAGAGCTGTTTTAAACATCCAACCACATTTATAAGCAGTAACCATTGGCGTCCCAGCTCGAGCAAGTTCTAAAACAACACTACCTGATGTTGCAAGTGCGAAAGAAGATAGACTAAATAAGGTAAACTTAAGTACTTTGAACTCTTCACCACTCATACCCTCTTCAGCTAAAACCTTCACATTCAACTTTGAACTCGAAATTTTAGCCTTCACTAGTTGAGATACAGTAAATGGAGCCGGAATCACAAATTCAAGGTCATCAAATCTTTCCGCTAATTGCCTTATAGTAGAAATAAAGATTGGAAGCATATAACGAATTTCTGACTCCCTTGATCCAGGCAAAACTGTGATAACTTTTTTTGAGAGATCTAGCCTCATTATAGACATTGCCCTATAAACATCTTTCTGATCTGGCAATCTTTGCATTGCTACAGGGTGTCCTACAAAATCACAACTCAAACCAAATTTTTCAAAGTATTTAGATTCAAAAGGTAACAAGGCTAGGACGTGATCGTAAAATTTAGCCATCTGTTTTGCTCTTGAAGGTCTCCATGCCCATACTGACGGGGCAACGTAATGGATAATTGGCACAAATTTATCAACTGACCTTAGTCTTTTTGCCAATCTCAGCGAGAAATCAGGACTATCAATTGTTATAACTAAATCAGGTTTCCATAATTTAATATACCTCACTAGTCGACGCATTATCGAAAATATTTTGGGCAAGGAACTAAAAATTTCTGCTAATCCCATTACTGCAAGATCTTCCATCTTAAACAAACTTATTAGGCCTTGTTTCTGCATTAAAGGACCTCCAATACCCTGAAAGACAATTTTTTTATTTACTAGTTCTTCATCTTTCCGTGAATTCTTCTTCCCTATCCTTGAGTCTAATGAGTGAATTAAAAGTAATTCTTTTATAAGATCAGCGCCAATATTGTCTCCAGACGGCTCACCAGCAATAATTAATATTTTAATCATTTTTGGACCAAATACTTCTCTTATTCCATTATAATAAAAAGACCTAGACAATTAGCTAATTGAAGAATTCGCTCTTTATCCAATAAAATTACCTTATTTTTCTTTAGTGCTATCCCTTGCAAATTGGCTTCTCTCACTTTCTTGATAGTTTTTTCCCCAATAACAGGAATATCAAATCTCATATCTTGATTTGTCTTAGGTGCTTTATAAAGAAGGCCTGAGTTAGAACACTGACTCAAAAAATTCTGGCACTTTGATACTTTGACAAAATTAAGCATTGCATCTGTTCCAGGCAATGTTTCAACGGCTAAACATAACCCCGAAGAAACAACCAGTGATTGTCCAATATCTGCTCTTGATAAATATTTGTGATATTCCACTGCCATTGAAATATCTTGAAGGTCTTGCTCTGATGGTTTTTTGCTCGTTAGAATTCCTTTACTCGCTGTTAGTCCAGGTAACAAATCTAGAACTCCCACAATATTAAAACCTTTGGCCTCAAAAAGGTCGCCTATTCTTTGTAAAATCTTGTTGTCTGTTTCATGCAAGAATGGGTAAATTTCTTTATGGAAAATGTCATTTTTAGTTGCTTGCCCCAAATGATTGACGGCCTGTCTGGTAATTTTTCCTGCAAAAACAACATTTCTTATGCTTCTCTTCTCCAAATTTTCGAATAACTTTTCTAAGTTTACGGGGTCAAAAATAATTTGATTTCTATGCTGTAGGATCTTGGATCGAACACTAGAAGGGTAAAAAAACCATGTTTTTAAATTAAGTTTTCTAAACTCTTCACAAATTAAACGAGGCAGGTTACCATCACCTGCTATCACAGCAAGGCTATTTTCAGATAAAAACGTAACAGATTTCCCAAATTTGGACATTCCAAACTTTCAATTACGGGGTTAGGAGAGAACGATTATTCTCCCCACTAATGAAATCCAAGAGTTTTTCAACTAATGGATTGTCACTTTTGTCTACTAATTTCATTCGCGACCTGAGAGTTCCCTCAGTTGAGAAAAGACCCATATAAACATCTTTCAAATCCTTTATAGTATGCGACTGGAATCCAGCTCGTCTTAAACCTACCAGATTTAATCCCATAAGCTTGGCTCTTTCTCCATAAACCATCCCAAAAGGAATTACATCTTTTGTTACCATCGACATGGCACCAATGAATGCGCCTTCTCCAATTCTAACAAATTGATGCACACCAGATAAACCTCCTACATGCACCCCGTCCTCTAAAACAACGTGCCCAGCCAATGCTACATTATTTGCCAGAACGATCTTATTACCAAGTTGGCAATCATGACCCACGTGACTACCCAACATGAATAAGCACTGACTGCCAATTTTAGTTTTACCACCCCCGCCACTTGTTCCAGGATTGATTGATACTCCTTCTCTTATCTTGTTCTCAGACCCAATAATGACCTCACTAATCTCACCTGAAAATTTTAGATCCTGGGGTTGGTGTCCTATAGATGCGAATGGCCAGATCTTGGTCTTTTTTCCAATTGTAGTATTACCTGCGATAGAAACATGACTAAGAAGCTCCACCCCTTCCTGAAGTTGAACTCCTGAAGAAACTGCACAAAATGGCCCCACAATACAGTTCTTTCCAATTATAGATCCCTCATCAACTTCAGAACTAGAGTGGACCTTGCTGGTTGGATGAATAGTCATATATCACCTTCTTTAACGCTCGACCATCATAGCTGTGAAGTCTGACTCCGCTACTAAATTCTGATCCACCTTCGCTAACCCAGAAAACTTCCATGTTTTTAATCTATTTCTTTGAACATTCACCGTAAGTTCTACCACATCTCCAGGTACAACAGGTTTTCTGAATTTAGTTCTTTCTATAGACAAAAAATATACAAGAAAATTGTGATCCACTAAGCCCAATGATTTAGCCACTAAAACAGCTGCAGTTTGTGCCATGGCTTCAACAATTAAAACACCCGGCATCACTGGGTTTTCTGGAAAATGTCCCATGAAATGAGGCTCATTGAAGGTAACATTTTTGATACCAGTTGCCGTAACACCCTCAACAAGGTTAACAACTTTATCTATCATGAGAAAAGGATATCTGTGCGGTATCATATCTTTAATCTCATTAAGGCCTATTGAGGCACTATTTTCAACATTCTTTGTCACCATTTTTTCCTTTTATATGACCACTATGAAGTAATCTGAATTACTAACTCGTCAATATTTACGTATGTAGCATTCATTTTAGAAATTACTTGATCTGTAATATTAATCCTGGAATCAAAAATAATTGCTCTATAGGGCTGCCTATCTATATTTATCACTAGCGAAGCTCCATAACCTTCCATAAACTCCTCTATTACGGGGATCATATATATATTATAAAATAAATTTTTCCATCTATTGAACTTTTCTTTAATTAGCTGCTCTTTTTGTCTTTGATTCTGACGTTCTGTTTCTACTTTGTCATCGAATTCATTAGAAAGTCTTAAGAAATCTTCTGCGCTCAAATTTTCACGATCCTTTGTAATCCTTTGCTCCTCTGCAATAAAATAATTTTCTACCTCTAGTGCCTCTAATCTTAAAATCTCCTCACTTTCTTGCATTCGTTTTCTTAGTGCCCGCCCCAACTCAGTTACATCCAATATTCTCTCATGCGAAATCACTAAGATACTTCGTCTTAAATTTTCACCAAAATAATCCCTATCCACTTCCACATTCTTAGTCTGAGATATAGCAACCCCAGAAAATGCCAATGCCAAGCAATAAGCTATCATTGTTGACATAGTTCTAATAAAGCCTGTCATTATAAGACCTAAAATTGAGAAGCGAGATTAAAACTAAAAGTCTCCGTTTTATCTACACCTGACAAATACTGTTGAGGCTTAGCCCAATTGAATTGTAGCGGACCGATCGGTGTTGACCAATATAAAGTAAAGCCTACGGAACTTCGAATATGGCTATCAATACTACGTAAAGTGCTCTGATCGACGTCAAGCTTTTTCTTATCATAACTTACTCCCCATAAAGAACCAGCTTCAGCAAATAATCCACCATAAAAACCTAATTCCTCAGGAAGCCCAATTGGGAAATTTGCCTCAAGTCGGCTAACTGCATATTTTTCTCCACCAAGAGGCTCCATACCTTCTCTAGGTCCTATTTCCCCATACTCGAAACCTCTCAAACGTTGGCCTCCAAGGAGAAATCTATCAGTAGTCCTAGAAAATCCCTTCTGCATTTGAATTAATCCACCTTCAAGCTCTCCAGTAATTATTAAGCCATCATTAAAAAAAGAATTGTAAATCTTTCCTCTTGCAGAACCTCTTAAAAGTGTGTTCTTCCCTCCCAACCCAGAAACTGCCAAGCCAGACCTAAATAAATAACCTTCAGTCGGTTTAATGATCGAGTTCCTACCGTCTTTCACATAATCAACAGAAAGTTCTGCATTTGAACGGGTACCAACATCATCCTTCAAGATTAATGAAAGAGTATCAGCAGGAACCACGACTTGTTCCTCAGAAAACTTAATAGAAGTTGTAAGACGACTATCTGGTCCAAGGTTAAACCCGAAACCGGTCCTTAATGAACTCTCATTAGAAGTATAAGAAGATTGCTTTGGATCAAGATCTAAATAGGTTAAATCAATGCTCGCTGACAAATTGCGATTAAGGAATGCGGGTTCCGTGAATCCAAATTTTACCCTTTTATTACTGGCAGAACTTAGCACTTCAAACAATAAGCGCTGGCCTTTACCGAGAAAATTTCTTTCTGATAGGGATATCGTGCCCGAGACTTCTGTATCAGTTGAATATCCTGCACCAAAATTTAAAGAACCTGTTGGAGCTTCCTCAACTTCAACAGTAACGATCGCCTTCTCCGAAGTGCTACCAGGAGCAATGAAAACGGCGAGTTCTTTAAAAAAACCTAGAGCTCTTAGTTTCTCTTCTGTTTTTCTAATCAAAATTGGATTAAATGCATCACCTTCAGAAATTGAGAACTCTCTTCGGATAACCCGGTCCAATGTTTGGTTATTGCCCTTTATGTCAATCCTTTCGACAAATAATGCAGGTCCATTAGTAATTTTAAATACAATACCCAAAGAGGCCGGATCTACACCTTTTTTTCTCTCCAAATTCACTTTAGCAAAAGGAAATCCTTGCTTATTTGCCCGTCTTTCAATATCCTTTATTATCTTATCTACCTTAGAACCGACATAAAGATCTCCCTTTTTCATGGTCAGCAATGAAGAAAAGTCCTTTTCATCTAATCCATCTATGCTACTAACAACTTCAACATCAGAAATTGCAACTTTAGTACCTTCAAAAATGGAATAGGTTAGATTAAAATTCTTCCAGTCATTTGAAAGAGATCCTACCGAGCTGGTAACTTTCGCATTGGCAAAACCTTTGTCATGATAGAATTCCTCAATGGATTTTCTATCTTGCTCCTGTCTTTCTTCAGAATAATCATCAGAACTAGAAATAAATGATAAAAAACTCTTTTGAGAAGAAGCTATTACTGATCTTAATCTAGCATCGCTAAAATAGTTATTGCCAAGAAATCTTATGGTCTTGATCTCAGTTCTAGGGCCTTCATCAATCTCAAAAACTAACCCGAGTCCTTTGCCATCTAATGAAACTTTTTGAGGAGAAATTTTAGCTTTAAATCGTCCCTTTTCTCTATACAATTGAAGCAGTTGTCTAACATCTTCATCAACTGTACCCCTGTTAAAAGAAGTTCTGGCCTTACTCTGAACTATTTGGCTCAAGAAGGATGTTTTAAATATCTTGTTCCCTTCAAAGCTAACTTTTTCTAGGAAAGGGTTTTCTATTACAGTAATGATTAAACGACTTCCAACCGGATTAATCTCTACGTTTTGAAATAGACCCGAGTCACTTAACCTTCTAAATCCATCATTGATTTCACGAGCCGAAAGAGGCTCCTTAATAGACAATCCAGAAATAGCTTGAATTGTTTCTGATGAAATATCTTTGTTCCCGGACACAACTATCTGGTTGATATTGAATTGACCAAACGCACTCGCACTAAATGCAAAGAAAAAGATAATGCTGACTAGAACTCTTTTCTTTTTAAAATGATATGAAGGCCTGCCCATATTTTTAATCCCTCAAAATAAATTATTCAATATAGTATACTATCAAATTTTAGAAAATTATACGCAATAAATCATTGTAGGTAGCAAATAACATTAAACTTAATAATAAGGCTAGTCCAAACATCATGAAAAATTGCATAAATCGCTCTGACGGCACTCTACCACTGAATTTCTCATAAAGCAGTAGAAGTAAATGACCTCCATCTAGAACCGGCAACGGAAACAGGTTTATCACAGCTATCCCAGTTGATATTAAAGCAACAAGAGAAAAGAATGGAACAAGACCGTTCTTTGAAACATCTGTTATAGCGTGAGCAATCCCAACTGGTCCTGTAAGATGTTTGGCACTTATTGATCCTTTAATAATTTCACTTAAGCCCCTAATTGACTGATAAATTACTCTCCATGTCGTAAGTAATCCAAGTTCAAACGCAGTAAAAAAATCTGGAGTGTTACGTTCCGGCTCAAATGCAAATCCACCGATAATACCAATTCTGAGCGTTTCTACTAAGTTGCCATCTTTATCTTCGATGGGTCGAAGTTCCGGAACTAGTATTTTCTGAATTTCTCGTTGATTCCTTAAAATATCCAAAACCAATGGTTTACCAGAGGACTGTACAACATAGTTTTTCAATTCAGAAAATGAGAAAATTTGTTCTTTATTTACTTTTAAGATTAGATCCCCAACTTTTATTCCAGCACGAGAAGCTGGAGACAACATTTCCACATCCTTAACTATTGGTTGAAAGAGATTTGGCGCGTTAACTTTAAATACTTTTTCATTTCTCTTTATCAAAAGTTCTACTACTTCAGTTCTATCAGTCCCCTGATATTGCCGCAAAATTTCCGAAAAACTATGCGTTGGAGTTTGGTTGATGGATAACACAGTATCTCCCTCCTTGATATTTAGGTTGTAAAAGGGGATATTTATTTTTCCTATAATTGGCTTATCACTTGTTATTCCATTGAGTAATATCAAGACTGAGAAAATAAAAACTGAGAAGAGTATATTGGCAAAAGGTCCCGCCAAGACAGTTAGGGATCTAGCCCAAATTGGAGCACCATGAAAGTTCCTTGCAGGTGGGTTACCATTTATTATTGATTTTCCAATCGAACTAGGATTTGAATCACCCTCAAACCGCACAAATCCACCCAAAGGAAGAAGACAAAACTTCCATACAACACCAGACCTATCCTTGAACCAAATAATTCTAGGGCCAAAACCTATGCTAAATTCTTGAACCCCAATGCCACATTTTTTTGCCACGAAGAAATGTCCAAATTCATGAATAAATATTACTAGGGAAAAAGCACAAACTATAGAAAAAACTGCAATCAAAAAACTCTCCCAAAAAGTAAAAATTAAACCTAAATACCAATCTTAATGTAATTTTATTTCTTTAGCTATTTCACGAGCACGATTATTCAACAAAATAATTTCTTCAATATATTCTGGGGTTTTATGCTCTATCTTAATCATCTCTGGAAACATAAGAACTTCTTCGACCAAGCGACTCATATCAAGGAAACCAATCTCTCCTGAAATGAATCGATCTAAAGCTATTTCCTTAGCTGCATTAAAAACCACTCCTAGACCACCATTACTCTTTAGTACTGACCTTACCAATCTCAACGCAGGAAACTTACGAAAGTCTGGAGCCTCAAAAGTTAGTTTGCCTAGCGCAGCAAAGTCAATTTCTTCTCCAAGTGACGGCTTCCTCAAAGGATAATTAAGGGTATAAGCAATGGCGCATCTCATGTCATTGGGACCAAGTTGAGCCAAAATAGAATTGTCATGAAAAGAAACCATTGAATGAATAATAGACTGAGGATGCACAACAACATCTAACTGATCACTGGCCAAATTGAAAAAATATTTTGCTTCAATGAGTTCCAAGGCTTTATTAAACATAGTTGCACTGTCAATCGTAATCCTATGACCCATTTTCCATGTTGGATGAGCAAGTGCTTGATCTACAGTAGCACTTTCCATTTTTGCCAGGGAAGATTTTCTAAATGGTCCACCGCTCGCAGTTAAGATGACTTTTTTTATTGCATTGATATCTTCATTTTTCAAACATTGAAATATAGCGTTGTGTTCACTATCCACTGGTAACAGTATCGTTGAAAATCTTTCAGCAGTTTCCATTAAAATTTTTCCTGCACACACTAATGTTTCCTTATTGGCTATAGCTACTATTTTACTGTACTTAACCGCCTCTAAAGTCGGTGAAACTCCATTAAAGCCCACAATTGCAGACATTACCCAATCAGCTTCCATTCTAGCTGTTTCCAAAATGGCTTTTTCTCCTGAGCAAATTTCTATATTGTATGGCGCAAGCCTTTCCTTCAGTTCTTGAAAATTTGCGTGATTAGCCGTTACAACTCTTTCTGGGGAAAACTCTATAGCATCCTTAATCAGTTGCTCAATATTATTGTTACCCGTTAGTGCCAAAACTCGAAAATCATGATTGGGCCTTTGGTTCCTTATAACGTCCAAAGTATTTTGACCAATAGATCCTGTTGCTCCAAAAATAATTATATTCATAAACCTTACTTACTATTAAACTTAAATCCCAAAGCCAAGATTTATAATTACACTATATCCAAAAGTAACTCCAACGATTGAATCAATCCTGTCAAACAGGCCTCCATGACCAGGAATAATTACTCCACTTTCCTTTAATGACAACTTTCTTTTGGCAAAACTTTCAATAAAATCACCAAACTGAGCACACACACATAATAATATAACTAATACAATCTCTAGAATCAAATTCTCTGCAAAACCTTCGAAGAATAAAAACCAAAAAATGATGCCAAAAATAATAGAACCGAAGGAACCCTCCCAGGTCTTATTGGGTGAAATCTTGGGTGTTAACTTTCTTTTTCCTACAAGTTTACCAACAATATAACCTCCACTGTCCGATGCGATTGCGATACCTAGAAGAAAAATCGGTTGTTGAATATTTAACTCATCACTTATTTCACAAATCACCGTTAAAAATAGATATAGAGCAATAAAGATGTAAAGTAATGCAAGCAATCTAAACCATCTGAATTTCGCGGGATGAAAGCTAGTGCCAATAATTATTAACAAAAATACTAGTGTCACTAAATTGCTGTTAACAAAAAATGGAACCAACATACCGAATATTGGGAGCATAAGCTGCAATTGATTTTTCTTGCTCGCCCCCAAAGCCTGCATTATCTCCCAAAATAGTATAGAAATGACTAGACCACACAAAGCTTGTACTGCTGTAGAGCCCAGAAAGAAAGACAATGCTACAATCAACAATAAAATAACAGCGGATATCAATCTCAAAAATAAGTTTGACAAGGCTGTCATACTTTCAATATATCTTCCTGTTTTATTCTTAAGAACTCATCGATTTTTGTTATAAATTGCCCTGTAAGTTCTTGCACTTCATCAGCCCAGAATTTTTCATCATCCTGGGACATACCTTCCTGCTTAAGCTTCTTAATCTTATCCATACCATCCTTTCGAACATTTCTCACTGCTATCCTTCCATGCTCTGCGAATTGAGCTGCCAACTTGGATAACTCTTTCCTTCTCTCTTCATTCAATTCTGGTATTGGTAATCTTATAAGCGTTCCCTCAGTTACAGGGTTTATCCCAAGGCCTGAACCCATTATAGCCCTTTCTACAGCATCAACATTGTTTTTGTCCCAAACGTTAATAGTGATTAGCCTCGGTTCAGGTACATTGATAGTTGCAAACTGATTAATTGGCATTCTTGATCCATAAATGTCTAAATCTATATTGTCTAAAATTGAGGCTGAAGCCCTACCTGTACGGAGAGATTGAAAATCACCTCGTACAGACTCTAGAGCACCATTCATTCTTTTTCTTATATTCTCTATATCAAAATCAAAACTACTCATTTTCAAATCATTAATTAATAGATGGTTCGACTATAGTAAATTTACCTTTGCCTTGAATTACTTCTTTCATACCTCCAGCCTTCTTAAGAGAAAATACTACAATGGGTATTTGATTATCTCTTGCTAAGGCAATCGCTGAAGCGTCCATTACTTTTAAATTCTTTTGTAACACCGTGTCATAAGAGACCGAGTCGTATCTCATAGCGTCCCCAAATGATTTTGGATCTTTATCATAAATACCATCTACCTGCGTTCCTTTAAAAATAGCTTGGCACTCCATTTCTGTAGCCCTTAAGGTTGCAGCTGTATCAGTAGTGAAATAGGGATTACCAGTCCCAGCAGCGAAGATACAGACCCTTTTTTTCTCAAGATGTCTGACAGCCCTCCTTCTTATATAAGGTTCACAAATTTGATCAACAGAAATTGCCGACATAACTCTGGTATAAATCCCATGCCGTTCAAGAGAGGACTGCATAGCAACTGCATTCATGATGGTAGCAAGCATACCCATATAATCAGCGGTAGTCCTTTCCATACCTTTAGCACTACCTTGTAGCCCCCTAAAGATATTACCTCCACCAATAACCAAGCAAATCTCTACACCCAACTGATGAACTGCGATTATCTCTTGGGCAACTCGCTCCACTGTTGGGGGATCCAAACCAAATTGGGAACTGCCCATTAATGCCTCTCCAGAAATCTTAATAAGAACCCTTGAATATTTATCCTCTATAGCGATGATTTTCTACTCCTAAAGGTTAAATCTTGATGGATTGACATCATATTGTATTATAAGACATCTAACTGAAAGCGGTCTTCTTAACTTCGTCCACAAAATCATCCATGGGCTTCTCAATTCCCTCACCAACTTCAAACCTAACATAATCCAATATCTTAATACCATTCTTTTTTATTACATCTGCAACCTTCTCTTCAGGGTTTACGACGAAATTCTGATTAAGTAATGTCACTTCATTAATATATTTCTTTAGTTTTCCTTTAACCATGTTTTCGACGATCTCAGGCATTTTGCCACTTTCCTTAGCCTGCTCTCGATAAACCTTTTCTTCCCTCTTTAATAGATCAGGAGGCAACTGATGCTCATCTAATGCTAAAGGATTGCAAGCAGTAATGTGCATGGCAATTTGCTTTCCCAACTCTTCATTTTTTACTGACAACCCAACCAAAACCCCGATTTTACCTAAATTCTCCGACACACCGTTATGGACATAAGAACTAACATTCTCGTATTCAAATTTACGATAACGTCTTAAACTAATCTTTTCGCCTATGGAGGAGACTTTCTCGATCAAAATTTCTTCAACTTTTTTTCCATCAACTTCATTAATCAATACCTCGTCCAAGCTTTCACTTTGCTTACTGACTTCTAAAATTGTCCGAACCATATCTTGAAATTCACTATTCTTAGCAACAAAATCAGTTTCACAATTAGCCTCAATAATCGTGGCAGTGCGATTAGAGATGCTAATACCAATGAGACCTTCTGCTGCTATTCGACCAGCTTTCTTTTGAGCTTTGGCAAGCCCTTTTTGTTTAAGCCAATCCGCAGCTGCATCAGAATCACCCCTAGCTTCAACCAAAGCTTTTTTTGCGTCCATCATTCCTGCGCCTGTTAAATCTCTTAGGTCTTTGACCATTTTCGCGGTAATTGTCATATCCTCATTAATTCCTTTCAATTAAATATCATGAATTAGCTTTTTTTATTGTGGACACCATATATTCTCTGGGTTTCTAATTGTACTAGCTTACTCATCTCTCTGGACGCTCTCCCTTTAAAATTTGAGGTCTACCCGTTTTTCACCTCAGTTGTTTTCTTCATAGATTTAGCCTTAGCATTCTTTTTGGCTGACACAACCTCTTTGTCAGCAGTTACTTTCTCTTTGACATTTTTTTCCTTTAAAGAATTAACATTAGACTTGGCTCCTTTACTTGGCTTTGCAGTTTTAGAGTTTGGGTCCTCAGTATCAACTACCTTAGGCTTTTGATCTTTCAATTTTGCAACCATTTCAGTCACAGGTTCAGACTCGGTTATCTCTTTGGTTGACGGCTGAGGCACAGTGGCATCTTTGATATCAGGTTCAGGCTTGGCTATCTCTTTAGTTGACGGCTCAGGCTTGGCTATCTCTTTGGTTGGCGGCTCAGGCTTTGTTGCGCCTTCGGCAGAAATCTTAGGCTGATCAATGTTTTCTCCAGAATCTTTTTCTTCTACGGCCCTTAATTCTTGCCGATCAGAATCATTTTCACTGACATCTACCAAAGGAGTTGAACTATCAGAATTGACTCCAGTTTCATTTTCAGCTGGTTTGGACAACTCATATTTTTGCTCTTCTTCTCTCTCGCCCTGTAGCTGTGTTGAAACAACTTTTTCTTGGGATACATCTACAGAATCCCCAATGTCTACCCCTGCAGCCGCCAACTGATTTGTCATTCCTTCCAGTGCAGCCTTTGCAACAAGATCGCAATATAAGCTTATGGATCTTGCAGCATCATCATTACCTGGAACAGGATAATCAATGTTTGTAGGGTCCGAGTTAGTATCCAAAATTGCAATAACTGGAATACTCAAATTTTTTGCCTCCTGGATTGCGAGTGATTCTCTATTAGAATCAATAACGAAAAGCAAATCAGGTAACCCACCCATTTCTCTAATCCCTCCCAATGAGGCATTAAGTTTGGTTTGCTCCCTCTCAAGATTAAGTCTCTCTTTCTTTGTCAGTCCAGTAGCTCCATCGGATAACTGTTCATCTAATTTCTTCAGCCTCGAGATAGAATTTGATACCGTCTTCCAGTTAGTTAAAGTACCGCCCAACCACCTGTGGTTCATATAATACTGAGCACTACGCTCAGCAGCCTCAGAAATAGGCTTTTGGGCTTGCCTTTTAGTGCCAACAAAAAGTATAGATCCACCTTTAGATACTGTATCATGGACAAAACTTAAAGCAGCGTCGAGAAGAGAGAAAGTTTGAGTTAAATCAATAATATGGATTCCATTTCGCACCCCATATATATATTCTTCCATCAAAGGATTCCAGCGATGAGTCTGATGACCAAAATGAACTCCAGACTCTAATAATTGTTTTAATGAATACTCAGGTAAAGCCATGATTATTTCCTTTCCGGTTTGTACCTCGATGAGACAACGTCTTATAACCGGGAGACACAAATTATGCCTCAAGTCTCATCTGTGAATTTTCCGACCACTTAGCCTATTTGAGCTGAACTTTCAAGCATCATTTTTTTATTACACAAATTGCTTTAAGTACTACTAAAAAATGATCTATAGTTATTTGATATCTTGTCCTGATCCTTCCAGGCACTATAATAAAATTTAACTTGACTAAAGGAACTAAATTAGTTTTGAAAAAACCCCCCTCAAATATTTTTCAAAGAATAAGGTCAAATTTTTTAACTGGTCTTGTTTTAATCACTCCAATTGTTTTAACCCTATACTTATTGTGGGGAGCAGTGAATTTTATTGACGAAAAAGTAATACCCTGGTTGCCACTAAAATATAATCCATCAACTTATATTGGTAAAGATCTTCCAGGATTAGGAGTTTTGATTTTTTTAATTTTTACAACTCTTGTGGGTATGGTTACAAAGGGTTTCTTTGGTCGTCAATTAATTAGGTTCTGGGAAAGTTTAGTTGATCGCACCCCTGTGTTTAGGTCGATTTATAATGCGGTTAAACAAATAGCCGAAACTGTTTTCACAAAGTCAGATAAGACTTTTCAAAGTGCATGTCTAGTCGAATATCCTCGAAGAGGTATTTGGGTCATTGCATTTGTTTCAACGGAGTCTAAGGGAGAAATCAAATCTTCAATAAGGAGGAAAGACCTTTTAACAGTCTTTGTCCCAACCACACCCAATCCAACCTCTGGATTCCTGCTTTTCGTGCCGAAAAGCGACGTGATCATGCTTAAGATGTCCGTAGAAAATGCAGCAAAGCTGGTGATATCAGCTGGTTTAGTCGTACCAGATCATCCCACAAAGAAATAGTTTAGATCTTGCACCTTTGCAGGTTACTGGAATTTCTATTATAAAGTATTACAATCGAATCAAAGCTGATATTTGACTAGTTTGAAAACTTCCTGATTGGAATCGATACATAAATCCCAACATTATCTTAATCACGGTCAAAAATATTTAAAAAAAAACAATTCAATAAAATGTGTCTCGTCCCTATCTCTTTAGCACATATTGTGTTAAAAGATCCGATAAAGATAAACAGGGCAAGATCAAAATTTTTCTTTGCTTGTCAATAGTTTTTAGGTTATAGTTGGCTCACTGCTCGATAGGTTTCTTGCCTGTATGAAACCTGCCTCAATAACTAACGCCCTCCCAGGAGGGCGTTTTTTTGTGCCATTGAAGCTAGTTTTTGTAGAATTTTTTGTGTCACCTTCATTTTTTCTTGATCATTTTCCCAGGCAATAGAAATGATTAACTTATTGTCTTTCACCTTTATTTTTGATTTATTTTTCTGTATAAAATGCATCAAACCATCAGGATCACTAAACTTGTCGTCATAAAAGCTAATCCATAACTCTCTCGAACCAGCTTTTAAAATATTAATACCTGCTAAGCTACAAGAATTCTTGACCCTCATTACATCCAGCAAAGTATTAATCTCACTAGGAATTGGACCAAATCTATCTAGAAGTCTTTCACAAAATTCATCTAACTCATTGTCAGTCTTCAGGAGTGCCAACTCTCTATAAAGAGACAACCTAACGCCTAAATCCTTCACATAATTTTCCGGAATCAACACTGGAACATTTAGATCAAGTTTTGGACTTTTAGTTTCATATTCTGGAACGGACTCACCAGTTTTTAGTTTCTCAATTTCATCTTTTAACATACTCTGATATAGTTCAAACCCTACTTCTTTAATGTCTCCTGACTGCTCGTCCCCCAAAAGATTTCCAGCTCCTCTAAGATCTAGATCTTGGCTTGCTAGTGCAAACCCCTGTCCCAAAGAATTAAGACTAGATAGAATTCTTAATCTATTTTCACCCTGAGACGTTAATTTCTTCGTGTGATCATAGGTCAGGTAACAATAAGCTCGAATTTTAGAACGCCCAACCCGACCTCTTATTTGGTAAAGTTGTGAAAGACCAAACATTTCGGCACGATATACTATTAAAGTATTTGAATTTGGGAAATCCAAACCGCTTTCAACTATAGAAGTCGACAGTAGCAAATCAATTTTTCTTCCCTGAAATTCACCAAGTACCTCATCTAACTTTGCTCCTGAAATTTTACCATGCACTACCTGAAAATGAATTTCAGGAATTTCCTCAGTTAAATACCTCGAAATTTGATCAATATCCGATATACGAGGAACCACAAAAAAGCTCTGACCACCTCGGTTCTTCTCACGGAGTAGTGCTTCTCTGATAATAATGCTATCAAATTCCATTACAAAGGTTCTAACCAAAAGTCTGTCAACCGGAGGAGTGCTAATCAAGGACAAGTCTCTTACCCCCGTAAGTGAAAGTTGCAATGTTCTAGGAATTGGAGTGGCAGTCAGGGTCAAAACATGAACATTTGATCTAAACTTTTTTATAACTTCCTTTTGAGCAACTCCAAAATGTTGCTCCTCATCAATTACTAATAAACCCAAATTTTTGAAATGCCCAGCCGCTGACAATAATGCGTGAGTCCCAACCAGGATATCTACTTGTCCAGAATGTAATTTATTCAAGATAATTTCCTTATCTTTCGAACTTTCAAAGCGGGTAAATTTTTCAATATTTATAGGCACATCTTTGAAACGATCAACAAAAGTCAAAAAATGTTGTCGAGCAAGTAATGTAGTTGGAGCCAAGACAACGACCTGAAAATCATTCAAAGCTACAGTGAGTGCTGCTCTTAGCGCAACTTCCGTCTTCCCAAAACCTACATCACCACAGATTAAACGGTCCATTGGCAAACCAGATGACAAATCTTGGAGCACATCTCGAATAGCCGTTTCCTGATCTTCTGTTTCCTCAAATTGAAATCTTGAGCAAAACTTATCCCATAGAGAAGGATCTGGAATGTGAATTACACCCTTATTCATTTGCCTTTCCGCTGCTACCTTTATTAAGCTTAATGCCAGCTCATTTATTCTTCTCTTGGTTTTGGCTCTGCGATTCTGCCACCCTAAACTACCTAATCGATCTAGCTGTCCAATTTCTTGCCCATATTTTGATAGTAAATTAATGTTTTCAACAGGAAGAAATAATTTATTCTGGTCAGCATATTGAATCAGCAAACAGTCATGAGGGATACCAGCAGCCATAATTGTTTGGAAACCGACATATTTGCCTAATCCGTGATCAACATGTACTACTAAATCGCCGAGACAAATCTCAGAAAACTCCTTCAAGGGATTTTTTATTTTTTTGTTGTACTTATTCTTTCGATATAACCTTTTTCCTAAAATGTCCTGCTCTGAGATCAGAGTTAAACCTGGTACAACGAAGCCACTTTCGATAGGAAAAATATTTAATCCTATCCTTTTTGAAGAAAATTCGCCCTCCTGGACAAAAACATACTTTTGTTTGGATTGACTCCAAACACAACTCTCATAAGAGTCCAACTCTAAAATATTTTGGTCATTAAGTAATTTTTTTAGTCTCTCTAAAGAACCTTGACTATAGGCCGCGATCAATACTAAATTTCCTCTTTTTTCTTCAGAGAGAATATAATCTGCAGCACTCTTAAGAAGATCAATGCCTTCTGTCTGTCTTTCTATAGAAAAGTTTTTTCCAATATGACCACCCAAATCTAAATCTGATTTGAGCTTTTTGCCATAGAATTCAGATAAATACAGCTTTTCTAGATTGGACGTGATCTCTTGTAACTCTTGTTTTTCAAGGTACATTTCATGAGAATTGATTGGATTAAAAATTGAGTTAAATTTTGTTTGTTTCGTACAGTTTACTATCCTCATTTCATAGTATTCTGATATTTGCTTGAATCTTGCTTCAACTGCCACTTCTAGTCCTGAGTCGAAGGACACAACTGGATTTGAAACAAAATCAAAAAGGGTGTCCATATCATTATAAAAATAAGGCAACCAATGTTCATAGCCTGGAAAAATTTTCCCGGATAAGACCGTTTGATACAAATAATCTGACTTATTTGGGATACCAAAATTCTTTAAGTAATTTTTTTTAAAAGATGCAATATGAGACTCACCCAAACAAACCTCTCTTACTGCAGTAATTGATATACACCCCGTGACTGACTCCATACTCCTCTGATCCGAGATTGAAAAAAGTCTTGCGTTCTCTAAAAGATCTCCAAAAAAATCAAACCTTATTGGTAAAGAGGTTAATGGAGGAAATACGTCAACAATGCCTCCTCTAATAGAATATTCTCCCACTTCCAAGACTTTTGGCGTTTCTAAATATCCGGCATAACTCAAGAAATATTTTAATTCTGATAAATCTGTTTTCTTCCCTACAGTTAATTCATAATTAAGATTTTTTATATGTGATTTTGGAACCACTCTTTGGGTAATAGCATTAACCGTTGTAACTATTATTCTCTTATTTTTTGTGGTTTTAAATAGTAAAGACAATGCAGCCAATCTTTCTGCTTGAATAGTTAGTCTCGGACCAGATCTATCAAAAGGCAAACAATCCCAAGAGGGGAAATAGATCGTTTTGATATTTGGAAAAAAGAAATTTATTGCAGAAATTAATAAAGCTGCTCTTTTATCATCTCTAGAAACATGAATAATTGTACCAACATCCTCGTTAAATAAAGAACCCAACACAAATCCATCGAATCCTTCGGGAACACCAGAAACTTGCGTTTCCTTACTTTTCCCAAAAATAGATTTTGTAATCATTCTCCTCATCGAACCACTTAATCATCCTTTAACAATACAATAATCAATGCTTTTTTTACCTGCGACAAAATCCTTATTTCAAGAAGTAGACCATATCCACTCTGTTTCTTCACTTGCCCCTCCCTCTTTAAGATCTTTTTCTTGAAATAAACAGTCAACTTCTTTAGCATTTTGTTTTGTTAATATGTTTAAGAGAGAATTTTAATATGACTGCTTCTGTGACCAATTTTCCTGCATACAGAGGGAGGAGGCTTCGAAGAACCTCATGGATCAGGAGCCTTGTTGCTGAAACTCATGTTACAATCAATGACCTGATTTGGCCAGTGTTCGTAAGAGAAGGAATTAATATAGCTGAACCAATACCAGAATTACCAGGCGTTTATAGATATAGTTCTGATAAGCTTCTTGAAGAGGTAAAAAAAGCATATGACTCCGGAATTCAATGTATTGCAGTTTTTCCTTGCACCCCCAACAACTTAAAAAATGAAACGTGTGAGGAAGCCTGGAATCCTAAGAATCTTGTCAATAGAGCTACCAAATCAATTAAGAGAGCAATACCCCAAATTGGGGTCATGTTAGACGTGGCACTAGACCCTTATAATTCTCTAGGTCATGACGGTATTGTCAAGGGTGATGAAATTCTCAATGATGAGACCCTAGAAGCATTAAGAAAACAAGCCCTCGTTCAAGCTGAGTCAGGTGCTGACATACTAGGGCCATCAGATATGATGGACGGACGAATAAAAGTGATAAGAGACTCTTTAGAAGCGAAAAAACTAAAAAATACATTGATTTTAAGCTATTCTGCCAAATTTTCTTCGAACTTTTATGGTCCTTTTAGAACAGCAATTGGATCCTTGGGTAATTTAAGAGGTGATAAGAAAACATATCAACTCGATTATTGTAATTCTCAAGCCGCGTTAAGAGATGTTGCCCTAGATATAAAAGAAGGCGCAGACATGGTTATGGTTAAACCTGGCATGCCCTACCTCGATTTGTGCCGATTAATCAAGGATAAATTTAAAGTACCTACTTTTGCTTATCAGGTTTCAGGAGAATACGCTATGATAATGGCGGGTATTGAAAAAGGTTTTTTCGATAAAGATCTAATTATTTTAGAAAGCATCGCATGTTTCAAGCGGGCCGGATGTGATGGTATCTTGACATATTTTGCACCGGAATTAGGTAGAATTCTAAAGAGTTCGGGAAATTAATTTACTTGTTTTTATCTGCAACAAAGATATTTACTTTTGATTATTCTAAACAAAGACTTTTGAACAGAGGAGTAATTAGCAATGAAATCTCAACAACGCAGAAAACTATTAATCGGTAGTGTCGCACTGCTAACTTCAAGTGCCCTTATTGGTTGCAGTGCGAAGCAAGCCCAGCATGCTGGTAATGAGATTTTGGCTGAAGCCGACGAGTCCTTATCAAAACTATTTGAAATAGCTCCTGAGTCTCAAGATATTTATAATAAATCTGCAGGCACACTTATAATGCCCAAGGTCACAAAAGCGGGTTTCGTCTTTGGTGGTTCCTACGGTGAGGGAGTTTTGAAAATTGGTGGGGCCACAGTTGATTTCTACTCAGTCGCTGCCGCGTCATTTGGTTATCAACTAGGGGCAATACAGTTTAGCCATGTGATTTTCTTTATGACGGAAGACTCCCTCAGAAATTTTAGATTAACCGATGGCTGGGAAATAGGAGCTGACGCTGAGGTATTCTTTAGAAAACAAGGTGCTTCAATTGGCATAACAAATAATACGCTTACCAAACCAATTTATGCGATAGTTTTTGGTCAAAGAGGTGTGATTGCAGGGGCATCCTTAGAGGGAGCTAAGTATTCGAGGCTAATAAGGTGAACTTAAATCAGTTTATTCTCTTGATAAGGCTCGAGGTATCAAATCTACCCCCCCCCATTTCTTGCACGTCAGAATAAAATTGATTGACCAGTGCAGTAATTGGTAATTTAGCCTTATTTGCATTAGCTTCTTCCAAGCAAATATTAAGATCCTTTTTCATCCAATCTACAGCAAAACCAAAATCAAACCTATCTTCCAGCATGGTAATACCTCGATTTTCCATTTGCCAGCTACCTGCTGCACCCTTTGAAATCACATCAAGGACTTTCTTCCCATCTAAATTAGCTTTTTGAGAAAAACTTAAGCCCTCAGCTAATGCTTGTAACAATCCAGCTATACAAATTTGATTGACCATCTTAGTTAGCTGACCCGATCCTGGAGGTCCCATTAGAGAAGAAAATTTAGCGTAGTGTGAAATAATAGGCTTTACCTTTTCATACTCTTTCTCTATTCCTCCACACATGATTGTTAACTGACCGTTTTCAGCTCCTGCCTGTCCTCCTGAAACAGGAGCATCAAGAAAACCAATTCCCTTATTTTCTGCATAAGAAAATAATTCCTTAGTTACTTTTGCAGAGCAAGTCGTATGATCTACTAATAACGAACCTTTTTGCATTGAATCCAAGGCTCCAGTTTTACCTAATAAAATAGACTTTAGGTCGTCATCATTACCTACACAGCAAAATACAAAATCAGCTTTTTGAACAGCTTCTGACGGACAGGTGGCAAAATTACCCGAGTATTGCTCAACCCACTTTTTAGCCTTACTAATCGTGCGATTATATACTTTCACATCATATTTAGTCGAAAGATGGCCAGCCATGGGGTAACCCATGACGCCAAGACCTAAAAAAGCAATCTTTGACATATTCCTCTCCCAAAATTAAAAGGATAAACATAACGTTAGTTTAAAATTTGTTGGGGTCAAGTCGGACTTTAAATATGTCACTTTTTTTCAAAATTGTTGTGATATTTTTTTCTTGTGTTTTTCTTTTTGTCACAAGTTTTGGAATCATTTCATATGTTTTAGCAAAGAGGTCCCTTCCAGATTATAATCGGGTAGTTGAAAGTTCCCTTATAGATAATGAAATAACGGTCCTGCGGGATAATTATGCTATACCGAACATTAAAGGAAAAACTGATGAGGACGTCTTCTTCGCACTAGGATACGTACATGCCCAAGATAGGTTGTGGCAAATGTTATTATTAAGACGAACAGCACAAGGGAAACTTTCAGAGTATTTTGGAGAAGATACAATAAACTCAGATATTTTGATGCGGACCTTGGATATCTATAACAGGGCTCACAAGAGTACGACCCACCTGTCTTCAGAAATCTTAAAACTGATTAGTAGTTACTCTAATGGGGTCAATCAAAGACTAACAGACATTCAAAATGAAGGCCGGGGAAGAGGCACACCCAATCTTTTTCTTTTCCCTCCAAAGGTTGCTCCTTGGACCCCCACAGATAGCCTAGCAATTCTAAAACTCTTAGGTTTACAGAATAATGAAAGCGCCAAGAAAGAAATAATAAGATTAAACCTATTGAAAGCAGGAGTCTCCCCAGAAATGTTATCAGACCTGTTCATTGGAATTCCAGATATTTCAACTTCCTCAACTTTTTCTAGTGTCAGAACTCTTTCAAAGTTCAAATCAAATATAGAAAACAAAACTAATTCCATTCCAAATTCAAAGTTAAGCAATCCAGTTTTTGATAGTAATTTAGGTTTTGTAAACGCTTCAAATGCGTGGGTCGCATTACCTAATCGAACAGCATCAGGAAGTACATTAGCGGGATATAATCTACATACAAATTTTGACGTACCATTAAGATGGATGTTAACAAAATTAACTTTTGATTCAGATCCTGTAATTGGAGCAACGATTCCTGGGGTCCCAGCAATTTTAACGGGTCGCTCAAAATATCTATCTTGGGGAATAACGAGCTCTAATCTGGACAATCAAGATCTAATCATTGAATCCATTAATCCATCAAATCTCGAAGAGTATCTCGATCAGTCAGGATATAAAAAATTTGGAGAACGAACTGTATTGATAAATATAAGACGACAACCAGGCATAACATATACGGTAAAATCAACAGATAGGGGTCCAATAATGCCTCCAGAGTCTTTTGGCATTAATTCTGTAGCCTCTGAAACGACTGCCATAGCTTTAAAGTGGACTGGCTTTGATACCGCCGACAGGTCTATTGAGTCATTTATTTTAACTATGAAGGCTAAAAACGTGTCAACTGCTAAAAAAGCCTTTGAGCACTTGGTGGTCCCCTCCTATAATGTACTATTGTCTGCACCTACAGAAGTGACCTTGTTGAGTGCTGGGAAAATTCCAAATCGCCTTGAGAACTTGAAAAATGGCTATGGGGTTATACCATCATTAGGTTGGAAAGATCCGATCGAATGGGCTGGTTACCTGGAATTTGACAAAAACCCTTACACTATTGCAACAGATAATGGAATATTATTCAATAGCAACAACAAGTTAAAAGATACTTCTTATCCTGAACATTTTAGTTATGATTGGGACAATGGTCAAAGACAACTGAGAATGCAGGATCTTTTTGCAAAAAGAGATTATCATAGCTTACAGAGTTTCAAAGAAATACAATCAGACATTGTGTCTCCTAGTGCAAGAACTGTTTTACCACTGCTTGCCAAAAATTTATGGTTCACTCAAACGTTTGATTTGAGCAACAGTCTGGCAAACTCAAGGAAGAAAGTCCTTGATTTACTGGCTGGATGGAACGGAGAAATGTCAATTCATCTACCACAACCACTAATTTATAAAAGTTGGGCTAGTCAATTTCAAAAAATGATCTTACAAGATGAACTTGGATTACATGTGCAATGGTTCAAATCAGTTAGGCCTGATTTTTTAGAGCGGGTCCTAAGAAACATCGATGGAGCTGGAGTGTGGTGTGACATTAAACAGACGCAAAAATTGGAAACATGTGATGAAATAGCAAGTATGTCCCTCGACAACTCCATAGTAATGAATTCTAAATTAATAGGACCAGATGTGACAAAATGGCGTTGGGGGGACTACCATAAAGCGCACTTTGTAGACAAAGTAATTGGTCGATTACCATTGCTCTCGTATTTCACAAATCTTTCCTATGACCTTAGTGGTGGCGATAATACTTTATCAATGGCTAAATCAATTCAGTCTTCTAACAATATGCATCAAGTTAGATACGGTAGCACTTTAAAAATTATTGTAGACCTTGCAAACCCAGAGCATTCTTTTTTTTCAATACCAACAGGACAGAGTGGTCATTTTTTATCTAAACACTATGATGACTTTTTGCCTAAGTGGCAAAGAAATGAATATGTACAAATTTATTTGGGTGATGATCCAATCAATTCATCCTCCCATAGCAAAATGATTTTTAGGAAAATACTAGCTAACTAGCTTCATACAAAATTTAAGGGCATCGATTAACCTGTCAATGTCATTTTCAGTATTGTACATCGCCAATGAAGCCCTGCATGTCGCTGAAAGCCCTAAATGGTCTAGTAGAGGTTGTGCACAGTGATGCCCAGCCCTCACTGCAACACCCTTTTGATCTACAATAGTTGCAATATCATGGGGATGAAGCTTGTTTTCAAAAATTGTAAATGAAAATATACCTCCTTTTGTTTCACTAGTTCCTTGTAACGCCAAAAAATCAAGATCAAGGAACCTTGCTTTTGTATATTCCACCAACTTATTTTCATACTCATAAATATGCTTACGCCCTATCATTTCTACAAAATCAATTGCGGCCCCTAAGCCTATAATTGAGACTATTGCTGGAGTTCCAGCTTCAAATTTATAAGGCGGGATATTGTAAGAAACACTTTGTGTGCCGACATGGTTTATCATGGATCCGCCCCCCATAAAGGGTTTCATCTCCTCAAACCTCTCCCTTCTAGCATATAAAGCTCCCGAACCTGATGGCCCATAAAGTTTGTGACCAGTAAAAACATAAAAATCACATCCAATATCCTGCACATTAACTGGAAGATGAACAATTGCCTGAGATCCGTCAATTACAGAAATTATTCCTTTACTTAAGGCCTCTTCACAGATCTTTTTTACATCCACAATACTTCCAAGCACATTTGACATATGGGTGATAGCTATGACTTTAGTTTCGTCGTCCATTGCATCAATGATATCCTCTGCTAGGAGAGAGCCATCAGCACGAGGTTCGATCCACTTCAACTCAATTCCAATTCTTTCTCGTAATAAGTGCCACGGAACAATATTTGAATGATGCTCAGCTAGGGACAAAATGACTTTATCACCTTTCACCAAATTGTTTTCTGCCCACGAATATGCAATAAGATTTAGACCTTCAGTCGCACCGGAAGTAAAAATTATCTCATCAGAACTTCTTGCTGAAAGAAATTCTTTAACTTTTCCCCTAACAGCCTCAAATTTTTCGGTTGCTAGATTAGACAAATAGTGGAGTCCTCGGTGTACATTTGAATACTCAAGCTCATAAGCTTTGGTAATAGCATCTATAACTACTCTTGGTTTCTGTGCTGAAGCTCCATTATCAAGATAACATAATTTTTCATCTCGTACATTAGTATTTAAGATGGGGAATTCTTGTTTTACTGATATAATGTCAATCACTGAATCCCACCCTGTTTAAAAAATTAAATCCTAGTGCGTCTATTACCTGTATAAGCAAAGCCAACACAAAAAAGAAAAAAACGATACCAACTATAAAAACAATAAAAGTTGATTTAAATCCATGGGTCTTAACAGCACACTCAGCAAGGACCCACATAATCCAAAAGTTAGTTAAAACAATTAAATAGCTCGCAAAATCAATGTTTAATTGCAAAGCTATGAATAGCCCTATATTAATGAAAATTAGAACAAAATGTATCCATACTACTCCCTTAAGCGAATTCAGAAATAATCCAGAACCAGAAAATAATCTTCCACCAAAAGTCAAAAGACTAGTTATAAAAAAGATTTTACCAAATTCTAGTATGAACAAAAGTAACGGCTTATTTAAAACTAAATCCATATATGGTTCAAAGAAATCCTCTTGATTCTGTGGCGTAGAATACGTTGCGACATTAAATAAGTGTGTTAGAAGAGCATTCATCACTGAAACAAATAGCGCTGCCTCAATTACTGTACGCCATTGAAGTTCCATTTTGACTACGACATCAAAAACAAGTTTGGGAGAAAAAAAGCTTCTCATAATAAGATTAGTTGGATTCATTCAGCTATTCTCCATCAATTAATCAAAAAAGATAAAAACAGGAATATTGCTAAAAGTCCGCTAAATAGACCCCAATTAGAAGAAAATCCTTCTGCTTCACAGAAAATTACCGAAAAGATCCAAGCACAGCCGAACACCTTAACGTAATAAAACAACTTAACAACCAGGAAATCCGAGAAAAAGCCCTGTAATAATCCATTCAGTAATAATATCGGTGACGCCACAATGATTGCCCAAAAAAAGGCCAACCTGGCCTCAAAAAATGAGGCTCTGCCCTTAAAAGGATAAGCAATAACATGCGCCAAGGACGCCAAAAAATACACAAAAATGGGGACAAAATAAATTGACGCAAAAAGATCTATACCGACATAACTAAAAAGTACCTCTCCAGAATGATCTACATTGTAATGACTTACTCTTCCCGGCAATCTTTCCAAAAAAAGGATAATTGAAATAAAAAAAGCATACGCCAATAATTTTGACTCAGAAGTACACAAGCTTAATTGATTCTTAAATGATCTCTTTAAATCAAAACAAGCTTTAAAAATATCTGGAACAAAACCACGTAGTAAAAGTGACAAAACAACGTTTTCTGGAATATTTTTTCTCGTTTCAACCATTATTCCACTTTAACCTATAACTTTTTGGATTTCACCACGGGCAAGTTTTTCAAATTCAGGATCATCAATTTCATCAATTACCTCTTCGAGATAAGCCAGGACCAGCATTTTCTGTGCTGTTTTATGAGAAATTCCCCTAGATTTCAGATAAAAGAGATGCTCCTTATTGATAGAACCTGATATGCACCCATGAGAACAAGCCACATCATCAGCATAGATTTCTAATTCTGGTTTAACCAGGAATTCACTCTCCTCGTCTAAAAGTAATCCATTACTCATCTGATAGCCGTCAGTTTTTTGAGCTATTGGATCAACAAATATTTTTCCCTG
>CACIIZ010000011.1 GCA_902586855.1 uncultured Alphaproteobacteria bacterium
CAGGAGCGGTAATTTTGGATACTGGCAAGAAAATGGCTCCACACATATCTTTTTGGCTTGTAGCCAGAGGGATCAATCTGGGATTGAATACGAGGATGTATTTTGAGGATGAGCATATCTTAAATCAAAGGGATCCATTATTAAATGAAATTAAAAATAAAAGAAAAATTGACACTTTGTTGGCTAGAAATATAACTGAAAGTGATTATCAGTTTAATATTTATCTCCAGGGAAAGAATGAAACAATTTTTTTTGAAATATGATTGAGTGCCTATCTTAATGAAAAAAAAACCATGTATTATATGTGTGGCAATCACTGGTTCTGTACCTCGCAAATCAGATAATCCGAATATACCTATTAGTATCAGCGAGCAAGTTGAGAGCACTCAAGAGGCTTTCGAAGCAGGAGCGACTATCGTTCATTGTCATGTAAGAAATGAAGATGAAAGTGTTAGTTCTGATCCGGCTCGCTTTGAACAATTAAAAATTGGAATTAAAAAATATTGTCCTGGAATGGTTATCCAGTTTTCGACGGGAGGACGATCTGGAAAGGGTAAGGAAAGGGGAGGGATGCTCTCGATTTGTCCCGATATGGCTTCTTTGACAGTAGGATCGAACAATTTTCCTACTAGGGTGTATCAAAATTCTCCAAAGTTGATTGATTGGCTTGCATCAGAAATGATCAAATATGGTGTCCAACCTGAAATAGAAGCTTTTGATTTATCTCATATATTCCAGGCTGCTAGTATGTATTCGGAAGGTAAGCTTGTAGGTAAACCTTATATCCAATTTGTCATGGGAGTGAAAAATGCCATGCCTGTCGATAGAGAAGTTTTTGAGTTCTATGTCAAAACAGTTAATAGAATTTTACCTAACGCAAATTGGTGCGGGGCAGGTATTGGAAGACATCAGAGAACTGTGAATGAATGGTGTATTGAACTCGGGGGGCATACCCGTACAGGAATGGAAGATAATATTAGAATGGACAGAAATAATCTAGCCTCATCTAATGCTTCTTTGGTGAACTTAACTAAGGATATTTGCGAAAAGTATGGTAGACCTGTAGCAACATGGAAGAAAACTAGAGAATTACTTGGGATCCCAATACACCTCTTGTCGTGACAAAAATATGGTTAATATATTTGAAAATGTTTTTTTGGGTAATTTATATTCTGATCCAGAGGTGGAAAGCATTTTTTCTGACATAGCTTGTTTGACAGCAATCCTAAGGTTCGAAACAGGAGTGGCGAAGGTTCAAGGCAAACTTGGATTGATTCCCAAAAAAACAGCTGAGGATATCCAGCGCAAGCTTAAGAACATAAATTTAAGCGAAATAAAATACGAAAGATTTTCAAATAGAGATGGTGTTATTGTTCCTGAATTAATTAAGGAGATAAGGCAAAAATTCTTGTCTAAGGGGGACTCATATTATTTGCATTGGGGGGTTAGTTCTCAGGATGCCATAGATACGGCTAGATGTTTACAATTGAGAGATTTCTTGAATTTAATTGATTTTCGTTTAAAAGAGTTTCTGAACTTTGGTGCTGAAAAGGCTCTTTCTTACAGGTATTTACCTATTACTTCTCATACACGAGGCCAGATGGCTGCTGTGACTAGTTTTGGAGCAAAACTGGCAAGTATTTTTTCCCCAATTTTAAATCAAAGAATAAATCTATCAAAACTCAAACCGCATCTACTACAACTGAGTTTTGGAGGAGCATCAGGAACTGCAAATTATTTTGGGGACCTTCACTCCACCTTGGTCAAGGAGCTGGCAAAAGAATTAAATCTTAGCCCCCCAGTTATGCCTTGGCATAATAATAGGGAAAGGTTTGTTGAGTTGGGCGCAATTCTTACTCTTATAACTTCTTGCTTTGGAAAATTTGGAGCGGACGTTTTGTGGATGAGTCAAAGTGAAATTCAGGAAATTAAATTATCTGATGGTGGAAAATCATCCATTATGCCCTATAAGCGGAATCCAATAATTCCGGAATCTTTAATGGCTTTAGCTGATATCAGTAATATTTTAAACAGTGCCATGGGTTCTGCCATGATCCATAAAAATGAACGAGACGGTGTTGCATGGACAAAAGAGATAATCATACTGAGGCAATTAGTTTTTGGCGCTGGTGTAGCATGTAAGTTGGGTTTCAAACTTTTGAAGAGCATGAAACCAAGTAAAGTCAATATCCGCAGAAATCTAAAGACAGGTAAAGGACTAATTTTTTCTGAACATGCAATTAATTATCTTTCAAATTTTTATAAAAAGGAAGATGCAGTAAGTATTGTAATAGAGGCTATTAATAATACTCAATCCAGTGGAAGCTCGCTTTTGAAAGAATTAGAGAAAATAACTGATAAAAAGATAGACTTTTGCAAGGTATTCGATCCTAATTTGAATCTTGGTTTGGCTCCTGAAATCGTTGAAGTTTTTTGCAATAAAGTTAAGAGTGAAAACTTATAAATGAAGAAAAACCACCGGTATGTTTTATTCCTTATTTTAGTTTAATGGACGAGTATTTTTCAATACGGAGTTCCAACATAGCTCTCTGCTAAAGCCTTTTTTGCGGCAAGATTAATTGATAGTTCCTGTAATTCTAGTAGCTGGAATTGTCTCTCAACAGATTTTTTTTCATCGGTTGTATGTAGTAAATTAGTCATCCAATGACTGAAGCGTACTGTTTGCCAAACCCTTGAGAGTGCTCTTTCAGAATATTTCTCTAAGGTTGACGTAGATCCTGTTCTATAAAAATCTATTAAAGAATTTGACAGGTAATAAATATCTGAAAAAGCTAAATTCAAGCCTTTTGCTCCAGTTGGAGGCATTATGTGTGCTGCATCTCCAGCCAGAAATAATCGTTCCCATTGCATCGGTTCAACTACAATGCTTCTTAAAGGCGTTATGGATTTCTCAACCGAATTTCCCATTTGTATATTACTTGAAAATTTAGAAGGTAACCTTTTTTTGAGCTCATCCCATATTCTTTCATCGGGCCATGCTGAAATATCTTCGTTATTATTTGTCTGTAGATAGTAGCGGGAAAGGTTTTCATTCCTCATTGATGCGAGAGCAAATCCTCTTTCATGGTTTGCATATATAAGTTCTTTATGAACGGGTTTTGATTTACTAAGAATTCCTAACCATTTATAAGGATAGTTTTTTTCTTGAAAACTCAATTTTTCTTTAGGAATGAAATTCTTACTAATACCTTTTGATCCGTCACAGCCGGCAACATAGTCACAACTGATTTGATAAACCTTCTCTGAAGTTTCAAAGTTTACTTGAGGGTTTTTTGTGCGTATGTCATTGATTGATATATTCTTCACCTCATGAAAAATCTCTGTGCCGGATTGATCTAGGGCTTTGTATAAATCTAAGGTTATTTCTGTTTGGCCGTATACGTACACTGATTTACCTGATGCTAAATTGAGATCGATTCTGAATTCATTGTTTTCCGAGGAAATCAAGAACCCGGAGTGTTTACTTCCTTCGGATAGTAGACGATTGCCAACCCCTGATTCTAAGAGTAGTTCCATCGAACCATGTTCAATTACGCCAGCTCTTATACGGTTCAGAACATAATCTCGTGAACGTGATTCAAGTATGATGTTTTCTACGTTTTCTTTTGTCAGGATTTGTGAAAGTAATAATCCGGATGGTCCACCACCAATGATTACAACTTTCGTTTTTAGCTTATTATTTTTTGGTTTCATTTTTTTTGATCACTACTAAACTGTTCTTTAACACAAATAAGGTAAAATTAATGGAATTTACAACTCTAAAAACGAAGGCATTCCTCCATCATCTTGGAATCGAAAGTGAGAATCCAAAACGACTAGCTGAATTCTATTCCAAAACTATGAAGATGGAAATAATTTCACCTGACAAAAATACCTGGCATTGCCTTGGGCCAAACCGTTTACTAATTTTTTACAGTGGCAAAGCACAAAAGTTGTCTTTTGCAGCTTTTGCTTGCAATGATGATAATAGTCTCTCTGAGCTTAGAGAAAGAGTGGTGAGAGAGGGGCTAGAGTTAGGACAATTCGACAGTGCTTATCTGAAGACAGGGGCCTTTTTTGTCACCGATCCAGATAATAACCAAATTGCATTTGGGGTGCCGTTGTCACGCAAGAGTTCCACGGATGTACTTCGGGCACCTTTACAGCATCTCACTATTCAGTCTTTAGATGTTGATAGATTCATAGAATTTTATCAGAATAAATTAGGGTTTGCTGTTTCTGATCGGGTAATAAACCATGATGGTGTTGTGACAACATGTTTCGTACGTTCCAATTCTGAACACCACAGTTTAGCCTGTTTCAAAGCAAAAAAAGTTGGTATGGATCATCATAGTTATGAGGTTACTGATTGGAATTTAATAAGGGATTGGTGTGATCATTTTGCAGGTTTAGGGATAAAATTATTTTGGGGTCCAGGACGTCACGGGCCTGGAAATAATTTATTTGTCTTCATTGAGGATTGCGATGGCAATAAAGTGGAGTTATCTGCAGAATTGGAAATAATAACTGACCGAAAAGTTGTGGACTGGCCTCATGAAGCAAGAACTTTAAATCTTTGGGGTAAATCTTTTATGAGATCATAGAATATAAAATAGAAAAAAATAGTGGTGAGGTTTATATGAAATTAGTTAGTTTTTTCAGGTTGGGTGAAGCAACCTTTGGTGCTGAAATAAAAGGTGGCATTATTGATTTGGGCGCCAGATTTAGAAATGAGATGCGCTCTAAAACAATTGTTGAGTTATTGGAAACAAATTCTGTTCCATCGCAGGAAGAATTAGAGAGTTTTTCTCCTGATTACTCGTTTTCGGATGTTACTTTCCTACCAGTGATCCCAAATCCTAAGAAAATAATATGTATTGGGCTAAATTATGAAAAACATCGGTTAGAAACTAAGCGCGAACAGTCTGGTTACCCAACGATATTTACTCGGTTTTCAGATTCTCAAGTTGCGCATAATCAATACTTGGTCAAACCAAACGAGTCTGATCGATTTGACTTCGAGGGTGAACTAGCAATAATTATAGGCAAGGGAGGTAGAAATATTAGAGAAAAGGACGCATTTAATCATATAGCTGGCTACTCTTGCTACAATGATGGGAGTATTAGAGATTGGCAGAGGCACACGAGCCAATTTCCTCCAGGTAAGAATTTTCCTAAAACAGGAGCATTTGGGCCTAGCCTGGTATTGAAACAATCTATTCCAGATTACAGACAATTAAAAATTCAAACACGATTAAATGGTGAGATTGTTCAAGATGCTGGTTTAGATCAATTAATTTTTGATATTCCACGACTGGTTTCTTACTGTTCAACTTTTACTTGTTTATCTATTGGTGATGTAATTGTTACAGGCACCCCAGGAGGTGTTGGTGATAGGCGAGATCCACCTTTGTATTTAAAAGAAGGTGATCGAGTGGAAGTTGAGATTTCCAAAGTTGGATTATTGAAAAATCAGGTGATAAATGAAAGTTCACTGTAAAAGTTCTAAAATAAATTATAATGGAGACTACTAATACGGATATTCTAATTGTTGGTGGAGGTCCAACAGGGTTAGTTTTATCAAACCTTCTTGGTTCTAGAGGAATTGATTGTATTGTCGTAGAAAAAAAATCTTCGACAGAAAAGGAACCTCGAGCTGTATCTATTGATGATGAGTCTTTGCGAACTCTTCAGGCGATAGGTGTGGTAGATCGTTTCCTCCCATTGATCTCTAGGGATTATGGATCATATTATATCTCACCGCATAAGAAAATCTTCGCTATCATCGAGCCCAGCCGAAAAAAGTATGGTTTTGAAAAAAGGAGTGGATTTGATCAACCTCAATTAGAAGCCTTACTATTCCAAAACTTAAAAAAATTTTCATCTGTAAAGATTTTTTTTGATTCTAGATTAGAAAAAATTCTTAAGGGAAAACGAACCAGCAGAGCATATATCTCATCCAATAATAAATGTAAAAACATTAAGGCAAAATATATTATTGCGTGTGATGGGGGCACCTCCACGGTTCGGAAAGCATTAGGGATAGAGTTAAGTGGTCTCAGTTTTAGTGAAAGATGGTTAATCATTGATCTCTTTGAGACTGAAAATAAATTTCGTCATACACAAGTTCATTGCGATAGCAGGAGGCCATGTATTACATTACCTGGACCAAATGGTATAAGGCGATATGAATTCAAACTCAAAAAAAATGAATGTATAAAAGGCACTTGTGACAAAGCTTTTGTGAACAAACTTTTCAGAGATAAAGGCTACGAAATGAATCCCAAGATTAGAAGAAAATGTGTTTACACTTTCAGCGCGGTCGTAGCAGAAAAATGGAGATGCTCAAATATTTTTTTGGCGGGTGATGCCGCTCATCTGGTTCCTCCCTTTGCCGGCCAAGGAATGAACAGTGGTATAAGGGATGCACACAATCTTGCTTGGAAGTTGGCTTATGCCCTGAAATATGATAATAGGAAGATATTAGACAGTTATGAGATTGAGAGAAAAAACCATGTTTGGCAAATGATAAATATTTCCATTTTAATGGGTAAGATACTGGCCCCACAAAATGTTTTAACTGGGTTTATAACAAGATTTTTTTTCTCACTATTATCATTTTATGGTCCCACTCGTAGATACATTTCCCAAATGAAATTTAAGCCACCGCCATACTTAAAGGAAGGTTTGATCTGGAAGTCCTGTGAAAAGCAAGATAATCGGATGATTGGAAGACTGTTCCCGCAACCTTTGGTTGAAGATGTTAAAGGAAGCCAATTCCCATTGGATGATTTACTGAGAGATGAGAGTACTATTATTATGTTCTCTGAAAATCCAGAAAAGTTGGTTAAAGATGAAATGTTAGAAAATTTCAAGAAGCGAGGTGTTCAAATAATTGGTTTGACCCCTGAGTGGATGAATCCAGTGGTAACCAATTTCACAATAGTAAGAGATGTCTCTAAATTACTGTCAGAAAAAGAATTCGTAACTTTTCTCGATAAAGCATTTTTTATTAGACCAGATAGATATGTGGCGTCGATAGCGTCCATCGGTTCGCTTTCTTCCTTTGAGCATGTTACCGATACATTTCAAAATAAAGCTTGATTAATCGCCAGGTAAAAAGTTTAATTGTTTTCATAAATGAAAGAAAACTGACAAAAGCTTTTAGAAAAGAAACCTTAACAATTTGGAGGATAAATTGCTGAAAAAAGTGAAAAATTTTGTAATGGTAATTTTGTTTGCAATTGGGATGGCTAGTCCGTTAATTGCAGAGACAGTTGTACTAAAATTTCATTCGTTTCCACCCATGCCTGCAAATTCAAATGCTAAGTTTGTTAAGCCTTGGGGAGATAAGATAGAAAAAGAGTCGGGAGGCAAATTAAAGGTTGAGATATATCCAGCCATGCAGTTAGGAGGGAAGCCTCCTCAATTGGTGGATCAGGTTCGAGATGGAGTAGTTGATCTCATTTGGACTGTAGCAGGTTACACACCTGGCCGTTTCCCTAGGTTGGAGGTATTTGATCTACCCTTTATGGCGGCATCTTCTTTGGCTACGTCGCAAGCAGCCCAAAAATATGCTGAAACTGTTGGAGCCGAAGATTTAAAGGATTACAAGATATTAACGGTGCATGTTCATGCTCCAGGAAAAATTCACACGAAAGATAAATTAATTAAATCTGTGGATGACCTAGAGGGGTTAAAGATGCGAGGACCCACTCGGGTAATAAGTAAGATGCTTGAGGGACTTGGAGCCACACCGGTGGGCATGCCTGTTCCACAGGTAGCACCATCTCTGTCAAAAGGAGTTATTGACGGTATGGTAGTTCCTTGGGAAATAATGCCATCTTTTAAATTGCAGGAATTAACCAAGTCTCATACGGAGATAAGTGGGGATCGTGGGCTTTACACCACGCCATTTCTTTTCTTAATGAACAAGGCCAAATATGATTCTCTTAGTGACGAGTTGAAGAAGGTGATTGATGCAAATTCTGGAATGGCACTTGCTAAATTAGCAGGAGAACTTTGGGATGGATTTGAGGGTCCCGCAAGAAAGCTTGCAGTTGAAGCAGGTGGAGAGTTCCATGAATTATCAGGTCCAGCTTTGGCTGACATGAAGGCGGCTGGAAATAGGCTAATTAAGGAATGGATCGAAGATGCAAATGGCAAGGGAATGGATGGAGAAATGCTTGTCAAGACTGCTCGTGATTTAATTGCACAGTATGAAAACTGATCTGTCCTCAGACAAGTACTATTTTGAAGCGCGCCCAAAAGATAGAATTGGGCGCGCTTTATTTCTAATTTCTGTCTCACTGACCTTATTTGGGGGCGGAGTACTACTCTTTATAGTTTTTGTAAGTGTAATTTCGATATCCGGTAGGGCATTCTCTTCTCCTTTAATGGGTGATTTTGAGTTGGTGGAGATGGGTTGTGCAGTTGCTATTTTTTCTTTCCTGCCTCTATGCCACCTTAAGAACGGCAACGTGATAGTTGATTTTTTTAGTTCTGGATTTCCTTTGTGGGTCAGAAAATTACTAGACGCTTCAAGTTGCCTATTATTTGGTGTTGTTGCTTCATTTTTTACCTGGAGAATGACTCTCGGAGCTGGGGACATGTTTCGTTACAATGAACAAACCATGCTTCTAAAATTACCTGTTTGGCTAGCATTTGTTCCAGGTATATTTTCTTTCTTTATACTCGCACTGGTATGTTTTTATACATTTTTTGTTTCTATTAAAGCTTTCAACACAAGCATAAGGGACTAAAAATGGATCGTATTAGCTTAGGAGTTTTAGCCTTTCCATTTTTGTTTCTACTGTTAGCTTTTCGGGTACCCATTGGTCTATCCATGCTAGTCGTAGGAAGCATTGGAACAGCTTTAATAGCTGGTTGGTTGCCAATAATGTCTCAAGTGAAAACTAGCGCTTGGCATTTGTTTTCCAATTACTCCTTAAGTGTGATCCCTTTATTCTTACTGATGGGCAATTTTGCAGCTAAAGCTGGAATGAGTAGCTCTTTATTCAAATTTACTGGTGCTTGCTTAGGACACAGACAGGGAGGGGTAGCTATGGCAGCTGTTGGGGCATGCGCAGGCTTTGGAGCTATTTGCGGATCTTCATTGGCCACAGCCGCAACCATGGGTAAAGTTGCGCTACCCGAATTGAGAAAAATGGGTTATTCTGGTGCTCTTAGCACTGGAGCTCTTGCCGCTGGGGGCACTTTGGGTATTTTAATACCTCCATCAGTAATTTTAATTATCTATTCAATACTTACTGAGCAAAATATTGCCAAAATGTTTTTGGCTGCATTTATTCCAGGGATTCTGGCTGCAGTTGGTTATATTGTTGCTATTGCTGTTTTTGTAAGAATTTATCCTGATTCTGGTCCAAAAAGTTTTTACGTAAATTGGAAGAAAAGACTCCTTTTGTTCAAGGATATTTGGCAAGTAGTTTTTATTTTTTTGTTAGTTATTGGTGGAATCTACCTTGGTTGGTTCACGCCAACGGAAGGAGCAGCAGTGGGAGCAGCTGGAACGGGTCTAATGGCCATTTTTAGCAAGAATTTCGTTTATTCCGATTTGATTGATGTTATTCAAGAAACAGCGGTAACGGCTTCGATGATATTTATTATACTACTTGGAGCTGAATTTTTTAATTCCTTTATTGCTTTAACAAGAATAACTAATTTGTTAGCGGAAACCGTCATAGAATATGAGCTTTCGCCTTTCACAATTGTGGCTATGATATTGGCTATCTATGTATTGCTAGGCTGTCTTATGGACAGCCTAGCTATGATTTTATTAACAATCCCAGTTTTTTTCCCAATAATAATTCAACTTGATTTTGGAATGTCGGTAGAGGAAACTGCTATTTGGTTTGGAATATTAACGTTAATTGTTGTTGAAGTGGGCTTAATTACCCCACCAGTTGGTTTGAATGTGTTTATAATAAATAAACTTGCGGGAAATGTTCCAATATTTGATACCTTTAAAGGCGTATTACCTTTTTTAATCAGCGATTTTTTAAGAGTTTTGCTCCTATTTCTATTTCCTGGTATAACCTTAGTATTGGTTAGAGCTTTATACTGACTAACCCTATCAAAACAACATTGAAGTCAATTAAATGAAATTAAAAAAAATACCTTCTGAATTTATAGCTAAAAGATGTCAACATGTTTCGCTTGAGGTGAGTGATGTTGAAAAATCATTAAGTTTTTATAGGGACTTTCTGGGACTGAAACTTTCTGAGCGTCATAAAGCAGGTGAGCATAGAAACATTCCATTCGAAATGGCATTCCTGAGACTGAATAACAGACATCATGATCTAGTCCTAACCCATGATCCAAAAAGGGAATATATTTCTAAATCAGAAAATAGATCTGCTGCTGGTATCCACCACTTTGCATTTGAATGTCCTAATCGAGAAAGTTTTCTTTGCTATCTTTCGAGGGCGAGAGAGATGAATCTTACTATCGTTAGAGGTCCTGTTATACATAGTTCTTTTCACATAAATGGGGATGATAGTTGGGGCGAGAATGAGAGTTTCTATGTTTTGGATCCTGATAATCACAGATTGGAAATTTTTTGTGATATGGCAAGTATAACGGAGGAGGGGGCTTATGTTAACGCATATGGCTTAACAGTGCCAAATACGTTTGCAGAGGAAACTTAACTTTTATATGGTTTCATTAAAGTAATGATGTGATGTCTGATAATAATGATTTTGATGTTATTATTGTGGGATTAGGTCCGGTTGGGGCTATGCTTGCCAATCTTCTTGGTCGGTTGCATCTCAAAGTTTTGGTTTTAGAGAAAAATAAGGAAGTCCATCCTTCCCCAAGAGCCATTCATTTTGATGGTGAAGTTATGCGTATTTTTCAAAATGCTGGTTTGGACGGAAAAATAAGAAAAATAGCTCGACCTACTCATAAAGGCATGCACTTTATCGGTGCAAATAATAAAACTTTGTTAGTAAGAAAGGGTGTTAAAGGAATAGGAGATCAAGGATGGGAAAATAATTGGTATTTTTTTCAACCCGATTTGGAGCGCGAATTAAGATTTGGTCTGCAACAATATCCTAATGTGACGGTTAGATTGGGTGAAGAGGTTGTATACGTTGCTAACTCTGGGTTGCAGATACAAGTGAAGACGATGTCAGAGTGTAATGAAAACAAAAGTCATTATATGGGAAATTGGTTAGTTGGTTGTGATGGAGCAAAGTCATTAGTGAGTAAAAATGTTTCCACAGACGTTGAAGATTTGGGCTTAGATGAAAAATGGTTGGTGATTGATTTAAAAATCAGAGAGGGCTCTAAGAGAGCAGCTAACCTTGCAGATTACACAATTCAACACTGTAAGCCTGAGAGGCCAATGACTCAATGCTATATAAGTCCTTTGAGGCGGCGATGGGAAATAATGGTTTTTCCCGATGATCATACTGATGAAATGATTCAAGAGCAGTTTATTTGGTTTATTTTGAATCCCTGGCTTGGCCCTGAAGATGCTGTCATAGAGAGGGCCCAGATTTATACTTTTCACTCGATTTTAAAGAGACAGTGGAAAAATGGGCGTATTGTGTTGGCTGGAGACAGTGCTCATCAATCGCCCCCTTTTTTAGGACAGGGACTTTGCGCGGGTCTTCGGGACGTCAGCGCCTTAGCTTGGCGTTTGAGTTTGGTAGTGGAAGGTAGAGCTTCTAGTCGTACAATAAATTCATATGAGCATGAACGCAAATCACACGTCAGAAAATTTATTGAACTAGCGATCAGTTGCGGGGAAATAATCAAATCGGGAAACTCCAGTTTAATAACTAATTACTTTAAACATGACCATAAGGAAGAGAAGGCAGTTTTTGATTTTCCAAAGCCGCAATTAGGTTCAGGGGACTGGATTTTTGGGGATCCACCTCTTGGACAGATCTGCCCACAGTTTGTAGATAGCGATCACTCGCTTTCTGACAATTATGCCTTATATCAATTCATTCTTTTTTTGAATTTGAAACTTAAAAGAAAACTATGTGAGAAATCTCTGAAAATCATTCAAGATTGGGACATAATCGTAGTCGAAGCAGCTGAAGCAGCAAAAACATGGCTTCATTCAATTGGTTCTTCCGCGGCATTAGTTAGACCTGATAGATATTTGTATGGGGTTGCAAAAAATCCGCAAGAGGTGTTTTTAGTACTTTCTCATTTTCAGAGGTCCATGAATGAAGTGTAAGATTAATTGTTTTATTCCGTACGATATAAATAAAACCTTTCTGATGGGAAGTGTTAAACATTTGATCATTGGTTTTCCTCTTTTTATAATTTTTTTGATATTAACGGGGTCTGCACAGGGTAATACCTGTGATAAAGATAAAGTAATTTGTGATTGGCTTGACAAGGTTACTATTGTAAAATCTGGCCAGATCACAGCCAGTGGAGTGTTTCTTAGTAAAGACTTATACGTGACCAACAAACATGTCGTGGAAGATAATCGTACTGTTCAAGTAATGGCTAGTAATGGGTTATTTATAGAAGCTCATGTAATCCCGAATAATCATGAATCTGATTTAGTATTATTAGGTTTGAGAAAAGATAGTAAAGAAGTGATTAGCCAGTTACCCTCGCCCAGGAATCTTGATAATCTTCGAAGCGTAGCTTTTGGAGTGGGTAGGGGTGGAATCCGGATTTTTCCTGCTGGTGAACTAATATCCCATCCTTTGGAAAATTTACAACAAGCAAGGATACATTCGACCGTTAGAAATTTGCCTGGAATTAGCGGTGGGGCCCTAATTAATTCCTCTGGGGAGTTAGTAGGAATTTTGGCGGCAGGAAGTGGTTTATACAATGAAGCAATACCGATAAAATCCCTTAATGAAGTCATTTCCCAAAGTTTGGTTTCGGAGAAAGAATTCTGGGACCGAGGTCATGCTATTAGAGTATGTAATCAGGTGCTTTCAAGTTTAAAAAGATTTTCACAGATGCCTCCGAAAGAACTTTTGAGTAAATTGACCCTCAATTGTGATAGGGCCAATAATAAAACCTTATATGACATAGCAGGGCAAACATTTGGAACTCTTGGTTTGTTCGATAAATCCGTCAGTTACCTGCAGAGAAGTGTAAAACTAGACCCTAATAGCCCTACTAGCTTGATCTCGCTAGCTGTCGCATTACAATTTGAACGGTCATATAAACAACAGGTAGAAGTTTTAGATCATTTGCTGCAATTTCTTCAAGATGATCCGCTAGTTTTAAGAATGTCAATACAAGCCGCTGCTTTTTCAAAAAATATAAGATTTGCAAAAAAATCATTAGAACTATTGAAGAGGAATAATCCTTATGCATATCCCCAAGCAGTTGATTTTTTAAAGAGCTATTTTGATCTCAGTTAAAATAGATAATCATCTAAAGGATCTGGTATCCAACCTAATTTAACAGAGTTTGATTCCACTGGAACGGCGCGCTTTATTAATAATCTTTTGATATCAGCAATCGTAGATCCTCTATTTTGATCCAAAAACCTGGCTACCATGGCGCCGACCCTTGGAACTGCAAAGCTCGAACCTGAAGCTATAGATTTGACACCACGATGGTCTATAACTCTTATTTGCTCAGCGGGTACGAGCAAATCAACATTTTTTGCACCAAAGTTTGATCCCTTGGCGAGATCTCCAAAAATTGTTGAAGAGGAAATTACTAAAATATTTTCAGAAGATAGGCTAGCTGGATAGACTTTTTTTATATCAATATTTTGGTTGCTGTTTCCAGCCGATACAATGAACAGAATTTCTCTATGCTTTCTTACTGCTTCGTCGAAACATTTCCAGGTATCAAAATTACCTGAGCCCATTGGAACTAAAGCAACTTTAATATTTAACTTTGCTATTTCAGTTACAATGTTTTTGAATAAGCATGGGTTTTTTCTTGAAAATCGATAAGGTACGATCTGTACAAAAGGTGCCTCTCTAATTAAGATGCTAGCTACACTAGTTCCATGATGTCTTGGGAAAAATGGAGAACCAACAAAATCAATATCGAAAGGTAGCTGGTCACCGTCTTCAAAGTCGTGACCTAAAAGTTGGGTTGGGCTTTTCCTAGCTATATTTTTTGTTATTTCTGGTAATACATAGTTTATACCAGTATCAATTAATGCAATCTTGAGTCTCATTACTGGTTCTACAGGTGGAACCGCAGGATTCATTAGTTCAATCACTTTTTCTTTTTCTAGATCTTTCGAAAGTGTTGATATTGAATGAATACGTTGATTGCTGTCCCTTCTTATTAGACGCGCAATTCCTATTTCACAGGCGTTTGAAGTAGATAAGAAAAGTTCTGGGTTTGACCCTTTATAAAAAGTATATCGAAGGCTTGACCATGCACTTTTGCGCTTAACTGAAATTATGGCCACCTTTTGGTTGCTTGTTGGATTGAAAAAGGATGCTTTATTACTGGTCTGGCTTTCCAGCATCCAACCTTTGAAATTATTTGGAAGTACGAGTTTTTCATGAAAGTCGCTACAGGTGTTGGAGAAAAACTTTTTATAATTCTTAATTAGGTTTAATGGTCTCTTTTCGGTGGACATGGCTAAAATAGGACCAGTCATCAAGACAGTTAATATGAAAGAAAATATCAAAAATAGGCGCATATTAATCCATTAACCAAGGCAGGGATCTTCTAATTAAATTTAATGAAATGGCAAAATTTACCCCAGCATTTGTATCAGTATTTTTTGTAAAGATACCACTCATCATTCCAATTAAAGAGCCCTTCGCATTTATTAAGGCCCCTCCCGATGAGCCAGGGTTAGCTGCTGCATCAGTTTGAATAAAATCTTCAGTCTCATTAAATCCAATGTTTTCTCTACCTAGAGCTGAAACAATGCCGCATGTGATACTTAAGTTTAATCCAAAGGCATTACTTATTAAACAGGCTTCACTCCCAACCTTGGGATCATTTTTTGGCAAACGTTATAGGTTTTATTTTTATTTTTGATTTAATTATTGCTAAGTCAGTAGCTGGATCATCATAAAGTACGGTAGCATCATATTCTTCCCCTGAGCTAATTCTAATGGTAATTTTTTTCGCTTTTGATATCACGTGTGAAGCGGTGAGAATGTGTCCGTTTTCTGATACGATTATACCAGTACCCTCTGGAGCCGTTCCTATTGGAGCTCCGAACCCAGGATTTTCATGGCCGGGCCAAGTTGGAGCAATAGATACTACTGACGGTGAGGCATTTTCCCAAATTTTGGTTGCGTCAGCATTCAATTGACTAGCAATAGGAATATTAACGATTATAAGAAAAAGAATCCTTCTGAAAGTGTATATCATTTTATTTTCCATTCTTTATAATATTTTATTAATCTCTGGAATATTAACGGATTTTTATAGTTATTTAGAATATTATCATTGCTAAGGCTATCCCTTTAATGACTTTAATCAGAGGTAAGTATTTTTGACATGAGCGGGTAGACTGGTATTATCTCCCTATGACTAATACCCAGTTTATACAAAAATATAATATAGACGATCCTTTGTTGACCCCTATCAAAAGAGGAAAGCTAGAAGTTAAGAATAGAATTTTTAGCAGTGGACATGCACTCAATCATGCAGAAAGTGGTAGGCCAACAGAAACGACTTTCTTATATCAAGCAGAAAAGGCCAAAGGTGGCATAGGTCTCTCTTTCATAGGAGGATCAGGAACGATAGCTTTGGATACCTCCCCCGTCTTTGATCAGCTAATCATTGATAAGACGATCATCCCTTTTTTTAGAAAATTATCCACTTTTTATCATCAATTTGATGCAACTATTATGACCCAAATTACTCACCTTGGACGTCGTACGAATTCTAATGTAGGGGAATGGACTCCTATAGTTGCTCCTTCGGCCATAAGAGAGCCTTTACACCGGGGATTCCCAAGATCTATGGATATGGATGACATCGAAAGGATAGTGCAAGCATTTTCTCAATCAGCATTGTATTGCAAGGAGGGAGGGTTAGATGGTCTAGAAGTTATTGCCTCAGGCCATTTGATCGATCAATTTTGGTCCCCATTAACAAATAAAAGAACTGATGAATTTGGTGGCTCTCTTGATAACCGAATGCGATTTAGTCGCATGGTTTTTGATGCAATGAGGTCAAAGGTGGGGGAGAATTTCGCGTTAGGTATACGAATGACCATGACCGAGAACGACTCTGATATGGAAGGTTTGTCTGAAGAAGATAATATCCAAATAGGATTGAAGCTTAAAAGTGATGGAGTTTTGGATTTCTTAAATTTGGTCTCTGGAAGAATTGATACTCTGCCAAGGCTTTCTTCATATATGCCTGGTATGGTAGCACCATTGTCGCCGTTTTTGGCTCAGGCAGGAAGGTTCAAAAGGGAGATAGATTTACCTATTTTGCACGCAACTCGAATTAATGATCTTGCTACAGCTAGATATGCAATAAAAGAGGGTCTAGTAGATATGGTTGGAATGACCAGAGGTCATATTTCAGATCCTTATATTGTTGAAAAAATAATTAATAAAAAAGAGGATAGAATACGGGCATGTGTAGGAGCCACATACTGCTCAAACTTTGGCTACTGCATACAAAATCCTGCCACTGCGAGAGAAAAAACTTTAACACATAAGATCAATAGAAATAGCAAAATAAAAAAGGTTATAATTGTCGGAGGTGGACCTGCGGGTTTGGAGGCTGCGAGAGTAGCGGCAGAACGTGGCCATGATGTGCATTTATATGAAGCTTCGAAAAAATTGGGTGGTCAATTGAATTATGCGAGCAAAGTAAAGTGGAGGCAAGACTTAAGAGGAATATATGATTGGCTAATTACTGAATGTGATTACTTAGGGGTCAATTTCTATTTAAATAGCCTTGTAGAAAGCATTGATATTATTCACAAAAATCCAGATGTTGTTATCTTGGCAACTGGTGGATCTCCACACACTAGTATGATTAAAGGTGATGCTGAAATTTTATCAACATGGGATGTTCTCGGTGGGCAAAAGCTTGAAGGATTAACCTTCGTGCATGATGAAACAGGAAAGAATGTTTCTTTAACAGCAGTCGATTATCTATCTGATAATGGAATCGAAGTTATACTTAATACTCCAGATGCAACAATAGGTATGGAAGCTATGAGAATGGAAATTTCCCCATTCTTAAAGCGTTTTTATGAAAAAGGTGTAATTATGCAGGTTGATCATGAAGTAATCCAAGTTAATAAGGAAAGGAACAGATTAAAAGTAATACTAAAGAATACTCATACTCGTGAACAAGTTACAAAAACTGTTGATCATTTTGTTTTAGAGGCTGGAACATTGCCAAATGATGATCTTTTTTATGAATTGAACTCTCTTTCGCTTAATCGCGGGGTGATCGATTTGGATGCAATGGTACATGGAAGGGCACAACCAATCTACGGTTTGGATGGTTTTCATTTATATAGAGTAGGTGATGCCGTAAGTAGCCGAGATGTACATTGTGCAATATTAGACTCCCTAAGAATCTGTAAGAATCTATAGTCGCTTGATTTATGGAGTGGATTTCTTTTTGGTCTGGATGTTGCAGAGATTATAAGGTTAATTAATAGATGAGTACCCGCATCTTCTCAAAAAGTGATACAATCACTTTAAAGAAGTTTTTCTATAGTCTTAGTAATTTGTTCAAGTGAACAAATAAATCTTGATAACACTACCAAAAGAGGGTCATAAAAATGGAGAAAAAGCAAATCACTTTGTTAGATGGATCAATTGGACAGGAATTGGTAAAAAGATCTGGGGATCGACCGACTCCGCTTTGGTCTACAGTTGTAATGATTGATAAGCCTAATTTGGTCACGGAGGTCCATTCAGACTACTTTAATGTTGGAGCTACCGTTGCAACAACTAATACCTACCCAGTTCTTTATGACCGACTTAAGCGAGAAGGCTTGGAAAATGATCGATTTAAACTCTGGAAGATTGCGCTTGATTCTGCAATAGAAGCCAGAGATAAACATGGGTATGGTTTAGTTGCGGCATCAATAGGTCCACTGATAGCGTCTTATCGGCCTGATATCTGCCCTCCAGCAGAGGAGGCAGAAATTCTTTATAAAGAAATTATTGATGAACTTTCAATTAGATCGGACGTCTTGTTGATAGAAACTATGTGCTCTATTGATCAAGCAGATGGTGCGCTAAGGGCTGCAAAGAAAGTTGCAAAACCGATTTGGATTGCTTTTTCTGTAGATGATTTTGATGGTTCAAAGCTTCGATCTGGGGAAAGTTTGTCTGGGATAAGCGCTGTTCTTGAAAAATATAATCCAGATGCGGTTTTGATCAACTGTTCGAGACCAGAAGCTGTCAGTCAGTCAGTTGATATTGTAGCTCAGTTAGGGTTTAAATTTGGTGCTTATGCTAATGGTTTTACAAAGATAAACTCCCAATTTCTCAAAGAATCTCCAACAGTTGATGCCCTTGAACAACGAAAAGATTTGTCACCAAGAGACTACACAAAATTTGTTTTAAATTGGATTGATTCAGGGGCCACTATTGTTGGGGGTTGTTGTGAAGTAGGACCTGCACATATTAAGGTTGCGGCAGAAGAAATTAGTAGTGCAGGATACCAAATTGTTTGATTGGTTGATATAATGTCTATCTAAAGTCAATACTCACTGATATTGTGAGAGTTAGATAGACCATTAATTGCACTCGATGGTCCCTTTTTTTGGTAATTAATGCAAAATGACATAATATTTTGGCTCGTAGCGATTTTTGCTTCCATTTCAGTTGGTTTGGGGAAGGGAGGCATGCCTGTGGTGGCATCTCTTGCAGTTCCTAGTTTGGCCCTATATATGTCTCCAATTGTGGCGGCGGGTCTGTTACTTCCCGTTTACATAGTTTCCGATATTTTCGCCTTAATATTTTATAGAAAAAACTACAATTTTGCTGTCTTAAAGATTGGCATTATTGGGATGACAATAGGGGTAATGTTTGGGTGGGCGACTGCTCACCTAGTAATTGAATGGGTGGTTACAATTTTAATTGGTTTGATGGGTTTGGCGTACGCAACCCGTCAAATTTTCCTAGAAATTTTAAGTTCGAAGAAAGTACAACCCTTATCAAAGAAAAAAGGTATTCTTTGGTGTATGATTTCTGGCTTTACTAGTTTTATCAGCCATAATGGTGGGCCTCCTTGGCAAATATTTATTCTCCCTATTGGTTTGACTAAGTCAGTTTATGTTGGGACTTCCGTTATAGCCTTTAGTTATGTGAATTTAATTAAAATTCCCCCATACTATTTTTTAGGCCAAATGAATTTCGACACTTTGAAAGTCGCTTTTTACCTCGTTTTTCCAGCTTCTATAGCTGTATATTTTGGTTACATATTTGTAAAAATTATTCCTGAGAGATTATTTTTTATCATTGTTTCTTGGGCTTTATTATTAATTTCCCTAAAGTTGGTATGGGATGGTTTTCACGCTGCTTTGGTAGATCCATCATATGCTTAGAAAAATTGATAAGGATTTAACAGATTTTACTAAAAGCTTGAAAAGCCGAGATTTCTGAATAGAGAAAATTTGAGAATTTCGTAAGTTTGTGTAATATATCCAAATGAAGGTGATCTACATAGACAAAGAAGTGCCTGGCTACCAAAGCTTGTACAGCGAATTATCCCAGGATCACTTGGTCTATATATTAGATCCGACTAAGAACCCATTTTGGCAGATTTCCAAAACGATTGAATCGATAAGTAATGTCAATTCATTACATATATTTAGTCATGGTGGGCCGGGGATCCTCAAGTTTTCTAATGGTCCAATTTCTTTGGACAATATTGGAAAATCTAAAAATTATTTAACTTCCATTGGAAACTTCTTATCACCAGGAGGAGACATCCACTTATATGGTTGTAATGTCGGTCAAGGCCAAGAAGGAAAAGCCTTTTTAGATCTTTTTTCTAGTTTATCGAGAGCTGATGTTACGGCATCAGATGATATTTCTGGTTCTGTGAATTTCGGTGCAGATTGGGATTTAGAAATAATTACTGGGGGAAAAATCGAGACTGCTTCTCTGACGCCTACATCATTTTCTGGAACACTTGGGACACCTTCTATCTCCAATCTTAATGCTAACATCAATTATACTGAAAATGCGGCTTTGGCTGTTTTGGATAATGATATTACAATAACTGGTGGGATTGCTGGAGGTGATAAATATGAAGGTGGTTGGATTGAATTCAGCCTTACAACTGCCGCTTCTACTGATTTTCTTAGGTTTACCGATGATGGTACTGCTTCGACTGTTAATGGACAAGTAACAATCGTAAACTCTGTTCTTTATGTTGGAAACGGCACAGGAGCAGCCATCCTTGGAAACGTTGACTCAACAAAGAATGGTTTGGCTGGACAGGCTTTACGAGTAAACATATCAAATAAATTTCAAAATGGTGATTTTGAAACAAATGATCCATCAGCCAACAGTTTTAGTAATTGGAAAATACAGACAGGTCCAATTTACTTTGGAACAACGAAAATTGGAGGGTTTGATACTCCTAACGACAGTACTTTCCCAACTCCTTCGGGATGGAGGGCTACAGCGAGTAGTACGGCAAGCGATCAAAATATTCCAGGCACCCCAGGCAATTATACTGGGACGGTCAATGATGACGGCGGCGGAGAATATTCGGTTAAACTTAAAAGTACAGGCGTAATCGCAAAAACTGGTTTCGATATAGTAAGGGGGCCAGCACTTTACAGTGATAATACAGTTTTTTTACGGTCTGGAGATAAAGTTAGTTTTGATTGGAAGGCAGAAGGAGGCAGTGATGCTTTTGATGTTTATGGATATATTGTAAATGTTGATAACAATGCATTTGTCACAATTTTAGATGATACAGGAAATGATAGTACTAGAAAAAACACCTCATGGGCTACAGAAACTGTAACAATTAATACTGAAGGTTCCTATAAGTTTGTTTTTGTTGCTGGAACTTATGATTTTTCAGGCGGAAAATGGGCTGGTGCACAACTATTTGTTGACAATGTAACGGTAACCGAAAACATCGTTCCTCCTACAATAAATGACGATATGGTTCATGCCATAGCACGAAAAATCAAATACGAAAGCACTTCCGAAGATCCTTCTCCCACCAAAACTTTAACTGTAAAGGCTACTAGCATAAATGGTAGTTCTGGGGCAGAACAGACTGGTTCGGCTAATTCAACTATTAATTTTACAAAAACTAATGATGCACCCACTATCACATCTGGTAGCAGTACATCAATAAATGAAAATCTCGCTCCTAGTACTGTCGTTTATGATGGTAATGCTACGGACGTTGATGCAGGTGATACAATTACATTCAGTCTTACTGGAACTGATGCTTCTCTATTTAATATTGATGCAAATGATGGAGAGGTAAGATTAAAGAGTAGTGCTGACTATGAGACAAAAAATTCATATAGTTTTAACATTGTTGCTACAGATGACGGTGCTGGAACTCTCTCTGGGTCTAAGGCAGTCACCATAACCATAAATGACCTCAATGATCCTCCAGTTATTTCAAGTGCTGGAACTGGATCTATTGCAGAAAATGCAAATACTTCCGCCATCACATACGATGCTGCAGCTTCTGATCCCGATTCAGGGCAGTCAATAACTTTTTCAATAAACGGGACAGATGCATCTTCATTTAATATTGATTCTGATGATGGCGAGCTTAGATTGAAGAGTCCTGCAAATTTTGAAGTAAAAAATTCTTACACCTTAAATATAGTCGCGACAGACAGTGGATCGACTCCTGCATCAAACTCCAAAACTATTACCGTTAACGTGACTGATCAAAATGACACTCCCGTAGCTGTTGATGATAGTGCTATAACGACAATCAATACTTCCATTAACAATATTGTGGTGCTTGATGACGATACCGATGAAGATGGTGATACGTTAGCTATTCAATCTATCGCTTATTCAGGTGCTGGTACCGCCAGTCACAATGGTTCGACCATTAATTACACTCCAGCCACAGGTGTGGATACCCTTACAGAAACTATTTCTTACGTCGTTTCAGATGGGAATGGGGCTACGGACAGTGGCTCTTTAATTGTGAGAGTAGTTACACCATTAATTCAAGGCCCCAATAATCCTGCAGGTTCAGCTGCTTCTACAATTACAAAAAATGAAAATATAACGGCTGTCACCACTTTCGCGGCAAATGTAGCAGTTACTTGGTCTATTAAGTCTGGTTTAGATGGGGATAAGTTCAGCATTGATGCGGGTGGAAAGTTAACTTTTAATAGTATTCCAAACTTTGAAATCCCAATCGACTCAGATGGGAATAATATTTATAAAGTGGAAGTTAAAGCGGTGGAAGGTGGGGGTTTTTTCTCCACACAGATTTTAACAATTACAGTGCAAAATGTAAACGAGGCAGCTCCGGTAATCGATACAACTAGCGTTACGGGGACTATTCAAGAAAACGCCTCAGTTTCTACTGTTATATATGATGTGTCTGCGAGTGATGCTGATCTTACGGATGTATTGACATACTCTGTTTCAGGAACAGACTCATCCCTAATTACTATCGATTCAGATGATGGGGAAATTAGGCTAAAAACGTCAGCTGATTTTGAGACAAAAACTTCATACAACTTCAATGTAACTGTCACGGATCCAGATGGATCAAATGATACAGAGGCGATTACTGTTAATGTAACGAACGCAAATGATGCTCCCGTAATAACCTCTGCCTCAACGGCAACACTAGCAGAAAACCTATCGAACAGTACCGTATTTTATACGGCAACTGCTAGCGACGTTGATGCTGGAACTAATTTAACGTTTTCAGTCTCAGGAGATGATGCTGATTTGATCTCCATTGACTCCGATGATGGAGAGGTTAGATTAAAGACTTCAGCTAATTTTGAAAGTAAGTCCTCCTATAGTTTTAATGTGGTAGCGACTGATAACGGAACTGGGCCTTTATCTGGCTCAAAAGCAGTCGTACTGTCGATTTCCAATGTGAATGATAATCCCACTGCTCTAACTCCTTCCCTTGGTTTGGTAGCAACTGAAAATTCCACAACCTCTCGTACTTTAGGAGATATGTTTTCCGATCCGGATGATGATGCACTGACTTTGTCTGCTAGGTTAGTTGGAGGGGGAGTTCTTCCAGGATGGATAACGTTTGACGCAACAAGTAAACAGTTAAGTGTTACTCCGTCTCGCTCTAATATTATTGGCACAGCAGTAGAGGTTGAAGCTAGCGATGGAAAGGGAGGAAGTGCGACTGCTCAAATTAATGTCAGTGTTGTTCCCATTAATAATCCTGCATCAGGAAATGTTTCCATTAATGGCGGTAATTCGGTTGGTCAAACTTTGAAGGCACAAGCTAATCTGAGTGATTCAGATGGGATGGGTGCCATATCCTTTGCATGGTATAGGGACGAAACTAAAATAACAGGTGCTAATTCCGATACTTATATTATCTCAAATTCAGATCCAGGTCATCAAATCAGGGTAAAAGCTTCTTTTACAGATGGATTTGGTTTTTCAGAAAGTGTTGCATCAGAGTCTATTCAGGTTAATGCTCCTATAAAAACTTTAGCTAGTAGTTCAGATGGGAAAAGAACCGTGTTTAAAGATGCCTTCAGTACAGTTGTTGTAAAAGGTGGGGCAGGTGATGATGTGGTTGTGGCTACGGGGGGTGATAGCTCAATTGAGGGTGGCGCTGGTGCTGATGTTATTATTGGGGGTACGGGCGATAATCCTCTAAGTGGTAATACTGAAGATGATTTTTTACTTGGTGATCTATTACTCTCAGAATATTTTTTAGGGGATGATACTCTTGTGGGTGGACCAGGCAACGATCTTATTGAAGGGGGGAATGGGGCAGATACTTTTGTGTTTTCCCCGTCTGACGGTAATGATATCATTGCTAAATTTAATTTAGATTTAAGTAGTGTAATTCAATCAATACCAAGAGAGAGAGATTTTGAGCCTAGCGAAGATAAGGTGAATTTGTCGGCTTTTGGTTATGTGGATTTTGAGGAGGTTCTTACAAAAATTGAGAATAATTCTGATGGACATGCATTATTTTCGGATCAAGGGAGTACCATCTTATTTTATGGAGTTACTGTAAAAGAATTGTCCTCAGTAGATTTTATCTTGGTTTGATCGGATGTGGTGATTAAAAAATGTTTTTAAAGTATAAGCTCTCAAGGTTTCTACCATTTCTATATTGTAGTTTACTACTAAGTTGTGGAGGAGGATCAATTTCTCTTGAAGAAATTGAAGAGGGGTCTCTTTATGATTTGAATTCCTCGGAGACATCTGCTTTAGAATTAATAACTATCGATGGTAGTACACTTAGTCTTATAAAAGCTTCTGGGAATTTTATCCGAAACGAAGGTTCAGCCTCTGTTTCAATACCTGATTCTACAGGCAACAGTAATAAGTTAGTTAGTAATGCTGTTCCAGCAAAACAAATGACAAGTTTTGTTACAATAATACCCGAAGGTAATGCGTTAGATGGGTCTTTTGGTATTTTAGGGTTACCAACTGCATCAAATACCATCCCCAAGGGCACCTACAACTACTCTGGGAATGCCCAAATTTTTGTTAATGATGGCAATGCGCTTTATGGTTTATCTGGTAATAGTAATGTAGTTCTAGAATTTGATGGTACTAATAGTAAGATTACTGGAGATGTGACATCCCTGACTGGCAAAAGATCTTTCTTAGATTTAAGTTGTAGAGATTGTCCTGTTTCTTCAGTCTTAGATATCGCATTTTCTAATGGCTCTGTTTGTAACGGTAATCGGATTTGCCTGGGTGATATTGAGCTACGGAATAGTAATTTGGATGTTCCTTTGTCGAAAAGTCATGTTTTGAGTTCTGACGGGACTTTTTTTGGACCAAATTCAAGTGAACTTGGCGCCATTTTCTCAGTTAATGATACGCAATCTGGGTCGATTGAAATAAGGGGTGCCTTAACAGGCAAAGATGACGGACTGAATTAAATTTTTGGCAAAGAAAGTATGTTTTCTAAGATTGCAAAAATAGGTTTCACTTAATAACTGTCACTAGAATAATGTTCTTAAAAAAATTGGTTATAAAAACCAAGCCTTACGAACTAGGTTACTACCGCTAATTAAAAGTACAACAAGTATCATTTTTCGAAATTTAGCTTCATCAAGTTTGCTCCGGACAATTGTTCCAAATAAAAGGCCTAAAGTTGATGGTATGATTAACGAGGCGGAGAATGAAGCTGTGTACCATGTGAAAATGCCTGATTTAATATGTCCAAAAAGTAATAGGATAGCACCTAAGCTGTAAACGGTACCTTGAACTTTGACATGTTCTTCCTTTCCTAAATTTAAGGCCGTCAAGTAAGTTACTGTCAATGGCCCCCATACTCCAGACATTCCTCCTATAAAACCAGTCACCATGGCTAATCCTATTGTGATCTTGAGATTTTTCTCCCGAAAGCTGAGTTTAAACTTTAGTATTTGAAGCAGAGAAAAAAAACATATTAATACTCCTAGGGTTCCAAGAAAAAACTTGCTCGGAAGGTAAGGTGTTAACTGGCTACTCACCATTAAGAAAATTCCACAGGTAATAAGAAAAAGTCGATATCGGAATAGAATTTCGATCACTCTTGGGGGCCCTGGTGTGAAGGCTTGCTTAAAATTTGTAACCAATGTAGGGAGAATGAGGGCAGCTAAAGCTTGCTCAGGAGGCATTAGTGTGCTCAATCCAGAAAGCAAAATCATCGGCATTGCAAATCCAACCACACCTTTTACAACACCCGCAAAAAAACTGATGATGAAACAGCTAGCCAGTAAAGAAGGCATATTTTGTAGAAAATCTGTAAGCATTATAAATTTGATATTATATTCTTCTAATCTATCTAAATAAGACTGGATTTTCAAAAATTAAGAAAGATTTTTTTGATTTGCTATCCCTAGATGGGATTTCATTATCAAACCTAACATGAGTAATTCTACTTGATGGATACCTGGCTCCATCATTTTGGAGAAAACTATTTATAATTAATGATAATGAATTTTGTTATCACGTTATTCGCCAATAATCATTCATTTTGAGACATCAAATATTTGTATTTTCAAAAATTTATATTAGTATAAAGAGAATGAGATATGCCAAGCCACAATCTGTAAATGAAGCTACTAATATCTTACTCGCTGAGAAGGGCATATCAAGGGTCCTAGCCGGGGGTACTGATATATTAGTGCAAATGAAATCTGGAATGGTAAAACCAGATTTGATTATGGACATCAAGAGTATTCCTGGCATCAGAGATGTTATTAAGAAAAATGGAGGTTTTGAAGTAGGAGCAGCCGTGTCTGGTTATGAATTTAATAATCATCCTGAATTAAAGATATTTGCTCCAGGGATTGCGGAGGCCTTTGACTTAATTGGATCAACTCAGATTCAGGGTCGGTGCACTATGGTTGGTAATTTGTGCAATGCTTCTCCAGCAGCAGATACAGTACCAGCATTGTTGGCTTCAAACTGTATAGCAAAAGTCGTAGGTCCAGCAGGCGTGAGAGAAACAAAAATAAACAAAATCTCAGTTGAACCTGGAAAGACATCTTTGAAAAAAGGGGAGTTTATTAAATCAATATTTATCCCTCCAAGACCTGATTTTTCGGCTGATGCCTATTTACGTTTTACTCCAAGGAGTGAAATGGATATCGCTATAGTCTCTGCCGCAGTGTTCTTAACTCTCGATGATAAAGGTGTTTGTACGCATGCTAGAATTTCACTAGGGGCTGTCGCACCTACGGTGATTCTTGTGGAAGAGGCTGGAGCTGTCTTAGTGGGGTCTACGTTGGAAGATGCGGTTCTCGATGAAATGGCTCAGAAATGTTCCGATTCGTGCGATCCAATTAATGACAAGCGTGGAACTAAAGAGTTCAGATCACATGTTGCTGGCGTTTTGGCGAAGCGGGCAGCCTTGTTAGCACAAAAGAGAGCTGGAGAAAAAAGTGAATAAGATTCATGTAAAAGTCACTGTCAATGAGGATGAAATAGAATATTTATGTAATTCTGAAGATACTCTTCTCGATATTTTAAGAGATAATTTAAGGCTAACCGGAACAAAAGAGGGCTGTGGAACGGGTGATTGTGGCGCATGCAGTATAATACTAGACGACAAGTTGGTGTGCTCGTGTTTGGTCTTAGCTGGTGAAGTTGATGGATCGAAAATTGCCACAATTGAAGGAATGGCAACCGAAGGAAAACTGCACCCGCTGCAGAAAAAATTCTTGGAGCATGCTGCGCTTCAATGTGGAATTTGCACCCCGGGCATTTTGATTGCTGCCAAGGCCCTTCTGGAAAAGAATTCCAATCCAACAGAGACAGAGGTACGTTATTGGCTTGCCGGTAATCTATGCCGGTGCACAGGATATGATAAAATCATAAAAGCAGTTATTGATGCAGCGGCAGAAATGAGGTCCTAAGCATGGGTTTTTTACATAAGAAAATCGACAAAAAGTTTAGCGTTGTAGGTACCAGGCCTATTAGACCTGATGGAGTAGATAAAGTTACAGGAAAGGCCTTATATGGAGCTGATCTTTATGCACCTAATATGCTAGTTGGCAAGATGCTTAGAATTAATGAACCACACGCATTTATTAAGTCTATAAATACGTCAAAGGCTGAAGCGCTTCCTGGGGTTAAGTCTGTAGTCACATACAAAGATTTTTTGAATGTTCAAGAAAACAGAACTAATGATATCCTCGAAAATTGCATAGCTAACAATAAAGTACTTTATGATGGTCATGCTATAGCAGCAGTTGCAGCTATCAATTCTGTCGTAGCTCAAAAAGCCTTAAGTCTTATAGAATTTGAATTAGAAATATTGCCCTTTGTCATTGATGTTGACATGGCCATGAAGAAGAATTCCCCAGTTGTCCATAAAGGAAGGAAACATGAGAATGTACCTAATCAATTCTCTGATAATGTAACATCTTATTGTTCATTTGGACATGGTCAATTAGAAGAGGGTTTTGGTAAAGCAGATTTAGTTATAGAAAGATCTTTCAAAACTCCATCAGTTCATCAAGGCTATATCGAACCTCATGCCTGTTTGGCATCTATGACAATCGATGGAAAAGCAGATTTGTGGTGTTGTACTCAGGGTCAATATAATGTGCGAGCTATATGTGCCGATATAATGGGAATTGATACAAGCCAACTAAAAGTAATAGCATCTGAAATTGGTGGAGGTTTTGGGGGGAAAACCACTGTTTTTATTGAACCAATAGCTTTGGCCCTTTCTCATAAATCGGGCCAACCGGTAAAGATGGTGATGACCAGAGATGAGGTCTTTAAGGCAACTGGTCCAACAGTTTCCTCTTCTGTTGATATTAAAATGGGGATGTCGAAATTGGGTGTGATTACTGCAGCTCATGCTGTGATACGTTATGAGGGTGGCGCATTCCCAAATGAAACGTATGAATTAGGAGCACAAAGTGCTTTTGCAGCATACGATCTTAAGGCCGTCAAATCTGAAGGTTTTAATGTCTTGACAAATAGACCTAGTCAGGCAGCTTATCGCGCTCCAGGGGCCCCTCAGGCGATTTTTGCCGTAGAAAGTTTGGTAGATGAACTTTGTCAATTGCTCAAACTCGATCCATTGAGAGTAAGACTAGCAAATGCTGCCAAGAAGGGCACTATAGCTTCCTATGGTCCGACTTTTGAAGATATTGGCTTAATAGCTACTTTGGAGGCTGCACAAAAGCATCCGCATTATTCTGCGCCACTTTTAGAAAATCAAGGCCGAGGACTTTCATGTGGCTTTTGGTTTAATTTTGGTGGAAATACTTGTGTTAGTTTAAACATAAACTTTGATGGAACTGTGGGAATTGTAGAAGGCAATCCAGATATTGGTGGATCTCGTGCATCGATTAGTCAAATGGCGGCAGAGGAATTAGGTGTGCCTTTGGAAAAGATCAGCACTGTAATAGCAGATACTAACTCACTTGGTCATAACGATGTAACTGATGGGAGTCGAGTAACCTTTGCCGTAGGACTAGCCACAATTAAAGCCGCTAAAGCTGCCAAGAAAGAAATGTGCAAAAGAGTTGCCAGACTTTGGGATATAGATGAAGAAGCGGTAATTTGGAAGAATGGCCATGTGTATCCAGCTGGGCCTAATGCAGGAGAACAAGATCCGTTATCCCTGCAAGAAATTGCGGCAATGTCAGCACAAACTGGGGGACCAATTGCTGGACATTACGAAGTAAATGCAGAAGGTGCTGGCGTCAGTTTTGGCGTTCATCTTGTCGATGTCGAGGTAGACCCTGAAACTGGGCATACAAAAATTATTAGGTATACTGTGTTTCAAGATGCTGGAAAAGCAGTACACCCCTCTTACGTTGAGGGACAGATGCAAGGAGGTTCCGTTCAGGGAATAGGTTGGGCCTTGAATGAAGAATATATATATGATCTTAATGGAAAAATGTTAAACGCAGGATTCCTAGACTATCGGATCCCCGTAGCTTCTGATTTACCTATGATTGAGCCTGTGATATTAGAGATCCCTAATCCGGGCCACCCTTATGGGGTAAGAGGGGTAGGCGAAACTTCAATTGTCCCTCCATTGGCAGCAATCTGCAATGCAGTTTCTAGAGCAACTGATATTCGTTTTACTGAATTACCTTTATCTCCACCCAAGGTCCTTTCTGCTATATTAAATAAAGATTAGTAATTATAGATTATGGTGAAAGTGAAAATATGGGGATCATTAACTGAGGCTGTTGGGTCTGAGTATGTAGAGGTAGAGGCAAAAAATTTTTTAGAATTACTCGAAAATTTAAAATCTAAATACCCAGGTTTGAGGCCTCAAATAGAAAGAGGAGTTTCATTGGCTATTGATGGCAAGATTTATAAACAGTCTTGGTTTACTCCGATACGTACCGACAGTGAAGTAGTTCTAATGCCATTTATGATGGGTGGATAATGCAAGTATTAATTTTCACGGTTAGGGGTGTACTTTGATCTCTTTATCGTTATTTCTTACTGATCATAAATTTCCCGCTAGTTTTATGAATATGAGGGGATTAGATGGAAAAAAGAAGAGTTGGGAATACTGGTCTCAAAATAGATATTTTAGGATTAGGTGGAGCACCTCTTGGAGGAAATTTTGTTTCTTTAGACTATCTTCAAAGCGCAGAGATTATCTCTGAAGCCCTAAAGTTGGGCATCACCTACTTTGATACAGCTCCTTGGTATGGATTTGGTCGTTCAGAGCTGGTGATCGGTGATCACATTAGGGGGGCGGATACCTTTTCACCCTGTCTACGATTATTCTTATGACGGAATCATGCGAGCCTATGAAGATAGTTTGCATAGGTTGGGATTGGACAGGATAGATATCTTATTAGCTCACGATATTGGAACTTTTCAGCATGGGGTAGAAAATAAGCGACATTTTCGATGCCTTGAAACCGGCGGCTATAAGGCTATGGATGAGCTGCGCAAAAATGGCAATGTACAAGCCATAGGACTTGGAGTTAATGAAAATGAGATTTGTCTGGATGCTTTGGGTATAGGAAATTGGGACGTATTTCTGTTAGCTGGTCGTTATACTTTGTTGGAGAAAACACCTTTAGATTTGTTGTTTCCTGCCTGTCAATCCACTGGAACATCAATAATCTATGGAGGTCCGTTTAACTCCAGTATTCTTGTTGGTAGAGATATGTGGAACTATGTGAGTGCACCGAGACATTTGGTGAAAAAAGTCAATGAATTAAGTAGGGTAGCAAAAAATTATAAGATTCCGTTGCCGGCAGCTGCGGTACAATTCCCATTATTCAACCCTGTTATAACATCGGTAATTCCTGATCCACGAACTAAAATAGAGTTAAATCAAATATTGGAATGGTTTCAGATAAAGATCCCAAGTGAATTTTGGGAGGAACTCAAGGCCAAGAATCTCTTGGATCAAAGAGCATATATTTCTTAAAAAATTGATACAGAATATCTGCAAACCAAAAGGTTTACTAAAAATCAGGCTAATTGATCGTTTTAGTTTCCTATCTGTATTTTTATATCAAAAATAACTCATTTTTAATTCATCCGTATCCAAATATCTTCAAGTGGTTTGGATTTTTCATGTGAATTCAGAGCTTTTTCAAATCCCTTTTCCAAATATTGTGTATAGGTGAGTGTATCGAAAAGAGGTTTGGTATCTCTATGGAGTTTGAGTTTCTCCGTTATTGAATGTAAGAGATCCTTATCTGTAGCTAATTTGAGAGCACGCTCCTCATATTCCTCATCCGTTGAGATAATGAGTTCCGGTAATTCAAGGGCATTTAAAAAGCTAGCGGCACATCGAGCATCAAACTGTTCCCCCTGTCTAGTGAGTAAGGGAAGACCTGCCCATAATGCATCACAAGCAGTTGAATGAGCATTAAAATTGAAAGTATCCAGAAAAAGATCTGCTAACTGATGCCGGGCTAAATGATCTTCTGCTGACACTTTAGTTGCAAAGATAAGTCTTGTAGGGTCAATCCCCCGTCGAACAGCTTCTTTCTGTAGATTACTTTTCGCCCACTGATTGGATTCTTTCAACCACAAGACACTCCCTTCGACCTTATGCAGTAAACGCATCCAGATATCAAACTCACGAGGGCTAATTTTATAATTGGCGTTAAAGCAACAAAAGACAAACCCGTTCTCTGGTAAGCCCATTTCTATTCGGGTCATAGGCCTGGTGGAGATTTCCCTGGAATTATCAGTTGGCATATATGAATGGGGAAGATAAATGATCTTTTCCTGGTAATGATCTCTTAAATGATCAGGAATAACAGTAGGGTCTGCTATGATATAGTCAATGAAACTAGCACCTATATGTCCCCCAAATAAAGCAATTTGTACCGGAGCTGCTCTGAAGGCGAATATATTGGAACGGGATCCTCGTGTATACCCCATGAGATCGATAGCGATATCGATATGATCTTGTCGGGCGAGGAGAGCGACATCTTTATCAGTCATGGTAGTGACATCTTTGAAATGATCTACAGAGGCGACAATTTTTGTTCTCATTTCATCATCTGCTTGTCGAAATGAGTAGGCATAGACTTCTATCTTGTTTCGATCGTGTAGAGCGAGGACTTTGGCTATTTGGTGGGCGACGGGGTGATCCTGAAAGTCGGCACTGAAATAGCCGATACGGATTTTCCCTCCGGGGGACTTAGGCCTAGCTGGGAGAGGGAGAGGATCTACATTATAATTTTCCAAGGCATATTTCGATGCTCTTATTTGTTGTCTCTTAAGATGATCTTCGAGACCCAAAACCATAAATGGTGAGATTGCAGAGTTAGTTACTCCAATCTTCTTAAAATCAGACCTGTACTTATTAAGTTCATGCCAGTTAGAGGTAGCGCTCTCCAAGAATAATTTTTCTGATAATGATTCATCACAATTCGGATTAATTTCTAGTACTGCATCAAAGCATAATTTGGCTAAGTTAAACTCGCTATTTATTGAAAATAATTTACCAGCATTTTTATAAAAATTTGCCTGTGCAATAGTCCTTACTTTTGAGTTCTTGCAAATTTGAATCCCCTTTTTATAAAGTTGAATTGCCTTTTCATGTTCTTCCATTTTTGAATGTAGCAATCCTAAGTTATTTAATGACGGAAGGTACTCCGAATTGGAATCAATAGCTGACTGGTAGTATTTTTTTGCGGAACTTAAAGATCCTTTCTGTTCATAAACTTGACCTAGAATATGATTGCCCAAAAAGCTTTGAGTATTGAATGTTAAATACTTCTTAAGTTGTGATATTGCTTTATTATGATCTATATTTACCAACACCTCAAAAAGATTAATTTGGGCATTATCAAAATTTGGATCAAGACTAATCGCTTTCTCAAAAAAATTAATAGCTCGCATATAATTACCTTGATAGCTGAGTGCTGCCCCCAGATTACTATATACTTGAACCAATTTAGGATTCTTATTTATAGCCAAGTAAAAATTCTTACAAGCTTTGTCGTAGTCTTTGCTTTCTGTATAGAGTATGCCTAAGTTATTATATGCTTCAGCATATTGATTATTATAGGCGATAGCCTTTTCAAAATTATAACGAGCTTTTTTGATATAATTTTTCTCCATGAAGACGTTTCCAAGGTTATTATATGCTTCAGCGTATGCAGGGTTTATTGTGATAGCTTTTTCAAGATTAATTTGAGCTTTTTTATACTCTTTTGCTTGGCACAAAACTATTCCCAAGTTGTTGTGAAAATTAGCATTCTGTGGGTCTAGCTGAATTGCCTGAGCCATATGGGAAATGGCTTCTTGCATTTTATTTAAATTTGAGCAGGTGGCTCCCAAAATATTATGAAGCATAGCTAAATTAGGATAGCCTTTAATTAGCTGATTCCCGAATGCAAGCGTAGCTTGGAATTTGCCTTGGTTATAGAGGTCAAGTAATTTGCGAAACAATAGTTGTTGTTTGCCTGGATCATCTTTTTTTTGTGATGCTTTTAGCATAGGATTCTTGGTAGTTACTGCCTCGCTAACCATACGCAATTATAATGCCATCTTAATCCAATCTAACTAATACAAGTGTTTATATGATTTAATTCCAGATCCGATAGAGCGTATATCATTCTAAATTTGTTTTAGATTTAAAATCCCATATGATAAACTCATTAAAATATGAAATTTTTAGGTTTCTCCATTACTGATTGCGCAGTGATTTTTGAAATTGATAATATGATCTTTTGGGCGTTCTTTTTTGAGTAACAAAATTTACATGAACCAAACCAAACCTCTTTGTATAGCCAAAAGCCCATTCAAAATTATCCAGCAGGGACCACGCAAAATAACCCTTTACAGGGACATTAGCCTCAATAAGCCGTAGAACTTTTTGAAGATGTGTATAGTAGTAATTGATCCTTCGGATATCATCTACAATTCCGTTTTCGACAAAATCGTTGTTTGCCATTCCATTTTCAGTGATGAATATCGGAATACTTTTCGAGTGGTGCTCGTGTAATCTCTTAACAAGATACTCTAGACCTTCAGGATATATTTCCCAACCCATGTCTGTGGTGGGAAGATTACCTTTTACCGGTGAAAACCCCAAAAAAGGTTCGGTTTTATCCGATTTAATTATGGACCTAGTGTAATAATTAACACCAACCCAATCAATTGATTGAGAAATCATATCCATGTCAGTTTCATAATCTTCAGGCATATACTTTTGAAACATTTCAAGAGTTTTGCTTGGATAGCGTCCTTTAAAAATGGCTTCATCAAACCAAAGATTATGAATTTCATCGCTTACGGAGGCTGCAAGTTGAGATTCTTCTGTCTCATCAAAAGGGACAACCAACTGTTTATTCAGCACTATGCCAGCATTCTTAAAGTTGTGAGTGCGTATAACTTGCATAGCTCTACCGTGCGCTAGTAATATCATATGCATGGTTTTTATAGCAGATGCTACGTTTTTTTCTCCTGGAGCGTGTTCTCCCAGATAGTGGCTTAACCAAGACACACACCAAGGTTCATTAATTGTTGCTAAAGAATATAATCTATCCGAAAATCTCTTCATTATTATATCGGTATAGTCTGCAAACCATTTGGTTGTGTCGCTATTCTTCCAGCCCCCTTTTTTACCAAAAGCACTTGGCAGGTCCCAGTGGTAAAGTGTGCCGAAAGGCTTTAAATCTTTTTGCAGCATTTCATCTAACAGCCTATCATAAAAGGATATAGCCTCTGGGTTTATAGTGCCTTTACCTTGTGGAAGAATCCGAGGCCAAGAAAATGAAAAACGATATGCTGAAAAACCTGCATCTGCGATTAGGTCTATATCTTCTTGGTATTTAATATAGTGAGAACAGGCTATACTTCCGTTTTCGTTATTAATTACATTTCCGGTGTTTTTGGCAAAATCATCCCAATGACATGTTCCTGAGCTTCCATAAGAGTTTCCTTCTATTTGATAACTCGAGGTGGCTACTCCGAACAAAAAATCAGACGGGAATTGCTTTATGATTTCTAAATTACTCATTCGTACTGATTCTCGTTATGAATTAAAAAAAGTATCGAATTTTTAAATGTGCAGGGAGTTGGATGCAAATATATTATTTGCCTAAAATATGTGCATTATTGTACATTACTGCACTTTTTTCAGCTAATATTTGTTGAATCCATGGGTTTTATCGAAGTTTTTTTAATTTTCTTTTCTTCTTCCAAAGAAAGTTGTAGCTTCCAGACTTTATAACCGCAAGCCTATCACCATATCGTGATGGGAAAATTTTAATGGTTCATACCAATGAGAGGGGGAAATTATGAACATAAAAGTATTGATTGCAATTGTTGCATTAGTATTACCTTCCAGCATATTTGCTGGCGGTGGACACTACCATTATGATGGCCCAGATATTTCTGGTGCAAAAATAAAGATTTTCGGACCATGGCTAGCGCCGGAAGATGAAAGCTTCAGAGATGTATTGTCCATTTTTGAAAAGGAAACAGGAGCATCAGTTGAATATGGTGGCTCTGATGAGTTTGAGCAAATAATTAATATTGACTGTAAAGCTGGAAATCCTGCTGATATAGCAGTATTCCCACAGCCAGGGTTAGCCGCCAATATTGCTGCTACAGGATGTCTTGCTCCACAAGGAAATGACTTAAAGCAGATGGTCTTAGATGACTATGCAGCAGGCCAATCTTGGGTCGATTTAACAACATATGCTGATGCAAACGGTAAAGATCAGTTTTATGGAATCTTCTTTAGAGTCAATGTGAAAAGCCTCGTTTGGTACTCGCCAGATAACTTCGAGGATAACGGATATGAGGTTCCTGAAACTATGGAGGACTTACTTTCACTCACTGAAAAAATGGCCTCTGACGGAAATACTCCTTGGTGTATTGGACTTGAGTCAGGTGGTGCAACTGGTTGGCCAGCGACTGACTGGATGGAAGAAATTATGCTAAGAACTCATCCGCCATCAGTTTATGACCAATGGGTGTCAAATGAAATGGCATTTAATGATGCAAGAGTTATGGAAGCTATGGACTTTTTTGGTTCCTTTGCATTAAACGACAAGTATGTGGCAGGAGGTTCAAAGGCGGTTGCAACAACTGGTTTCAGAGACTCTCCCAAAGGCCTATTTACTTCTCCACCCCAATGTATGATGCATAGGCAGGCAAGTTTTATCCCAGCTTTCTTTCCCGAAGGAGTTGAAGCAGGAGTAGATTATGATTTCTTTTACTTTCCGGCATTTGCATCAAAAGATCTAGGTCGCCCAGTTCTTGGTGCTGGTACGGTGATCACTGCTACAAACAATGATCCTGCAACTACTGAGTTGATGAAGTTCTTAATGCACCCAGAAGCTCATGAAAGATTTATGGGTAAGGGAGGTTTTTTAACTCCTCATAAAGGAGTGGATAAAAGCAAATATGCAAGTGATACGTTTAGAGGCCTTCACGATATTTTAGTAGGAGCTACCACTTTTCGATTTGATGGATCAGATTTGATGCCAGGTGCAGTAGGAGCTGGCTCTTTCTGGACTGGGATGGTTGACTACACCAATGGTAAGTCGGCTAAAGAGGTTGCTGACGCAATTCAGGCTAGCTGGGACGCTATAAAGTAATGCTAGCCTTTTAATGCTAAATCTAAAGGCGAACAATTACCTTGTTCGCCTTTTTTATTTATTATAGACAATCTCAATGAGTTTTTTTTCATTAATAACAACAATGTTCTTGGGAATTCTATTTTTTATTATCTATTTTAGCGTTTCTAATTTCATTCTTGACTATTTTATTCGACTTAAAAAAGATAATTTTGAATATGAAAATGTAGTTAGGGCTCTTATTTTCATTTTTCCTGCTTTACTGGTCTTGTTTTTATTCATAATCTACCCGGTATTTGAGACCGTAAGATTAAGTTTTTATGATAAATTTGGCCGTGATTTTGTCGGTTGGGACAATTACGTCTGGGCTATAAATGATCCTAATTTCAGACGTAGCATATTGAATAACTTAGGTTGGCTACTGATTGTGCCAACGCTGAGTACTTTCTTAGGATTAATAATTGCAAGTTTAGCAGACAAGATATGGTGGGGATCTATAGCCAAATCAATAATATTTATGCCAATGGCAATATCGTTTGTCGGGGCGGGTGTAATCTGGAAATTTATTTATGATTATAGAGGACCTGGTGATCAACAAATAGGTCTTTTAAATGCAATAATTGTATCCCTTGGAAT